>JAQCJO010000064.1 GCA_027592925.1 Actinomycetota bacterium
CGATCCAACTCTGGTGGGTTGAGATGTTCGAGAACATGAATTGATACGACTGCACTAAAGGTTTGAGTGGGAAGTTGCTCTATCTCGTGATAGAGGGCCGAAGTTGGATTACGCAACTTTGCTTGGGTGAGTGCAAATTCGGAAGTTTCGAATCCGTCAATTTGCCCAAGTGGAGTAAGTCTTGAAATGAGGGTCCCAGTACCGCAGCCAAAGTCGAGAATATGGCTGGAGTCGAGGTACTTTTTAGCAAGACGTTTGTACCAACCGAGTGCAGGCCGATCATCGGCTTGGCCATTGTTGGTGTAGTAGCTCTTGTCAAACGATTCAGTCACTACTTCATATTAGGTGTCATTATTTGGTCATAGGTGTGAGGCGCTTAGTCGTAGAATGGAAACCATGGCGATGCCTATTGGGACACCGACACCTGCTGAGTTGCGCGCCAACTTAGATGCGCGCACGGCACAGATGGTCGAGCACGTGAAGCAATTTGTCAACATTGAGTCGCCGTCAAATGAGCCAGAGATGTTGCAGCGCAGCGCCGAGTTTTTGGCCAAGGTCATGACCGAAGTACTTGGCAAAGCCCCACAAATTATTGCGAGCGACAAAGGTCCGCATGTGCACTGGAAGGGCAGCGACGATACGAAGGTTTTGCTCGTCGGTCATCACGACACCGTTTTTCCGAAAGGCACCGTAGCGAAGCGCGGTTTTAGTATCGATGGCGATATCGCGCGTGGCCCGGGTATTTTTGACATGAAGGCCGGAATTATTCAGGCCATTTATGGGCTGAGCGAAATACGCGAGGCAAGTGGCGCAGAGATTTTGATTACATCAGATGAGGAGATTGGTTCGTACGCTTCTCGCGAACTAATTGAAGCGCGCGCAAAAGCAACGGGCAATGTGTTGGTGTTTGAGCCAAGCGGCAATGGCGACGCACTCAAGATTGCACGCAAAGGCGTTGGCACATTTGTTGTCGACATTGCTGGCCGCGCATCGCACGCAGGTCTCGAGCCTGAAAAGGGAATCAATGCGCTCATGGAACTTGCGGCTCAAGTGCAAGTGATTGCTGCAATTGCTCAACCCGAGATCGGCACCACCGTGACACCAACGATTGCTACTGCCGGAACAACTGAAAATGTGGTGCCTGCAGCGGCGCAGATAAAAGTTGATGTTCGCGTCAATGTAGTTTCTGAAAAAGCACGTGTTGAAACTGCTTTCAGTGCGCTGCAACCAACTGTTGCTGGAGCAACTATCAGCGTGAGTGGGTCAATCAATCGACCACCAATGCACGAGTCGGCTGCAACCGCGTTGTATGCAGTGGCCCAAAGTGTTGCTACAGGTATTGGCATTTCCGATTTGCAAGGCATTGCTGTTGGTGGTGGCTCAGACGGCAACTTCACTGCAGCGATTGGCGTTCCAACTCTGGATGGACTTGGCGCGTGTGGTGGTGGTGCGCATGCAGAGAGCGAATACATCAAGATTAAGACGATGGGCGAGCGTGCCGCGCTTGCCGCCGCGATCACTCGCGCACTTGTAAACAGCTAGTTGATGGACAGCGAAGCATTACTCGAGTTCGAGTAAGCCACCACTACCGAGTGTGCCGGCTGCGCGATATTCGTCAATCTTGGCGCGCGTATCTTGAATGTCGAGGTTGCGCATCGTGAGTTGGCCAATACGATCGAGCGGACCAAACGCTGCATCTTCCACGCGCTCCATGCTCAGGCGCTCTGGCGCGTACGTGAGGTGCGGGCCAGACGTATTGAGAATGGAGTAGTCGTCACCGCGACGCAACTGGATCGTGACTTCGCCCGTGATGAGTGATCCAACCCAATTCATGAGCGGCTCACGCAGCATCAGCGCTTGCGGGTCGAACCAACGACCTTCGTACAACAAGCGGCCCAATCGGCGACCCATCTGACGATAATTTTCGATGGTGTTTTCGTTGTGAATTGCCGTGACGAGACGCTCGTAAGCGATGTGCAGCAGTGCGAGACCCGGAGCCTCGTAAATACCACGGCTCTTTGCTTCGATAATTCGGTTTTCAATCTGGTCGCTCATGCCAAGGCCGTGACGTCCGCCAATGATGTTTGCTTCATTAACAAGCTCGGTCTGTGAATCAAACTCTTTGCCATTGAGCGCAATTGGCCAGCCTTCTTTAAATCGTACAACGACGTCTTCTGTCTTGATTTTCACTTTCTCGTCGTAATGCGCAACACCCATAATCGGCGCGACGATGTGCATGCTGGTTGATAACTCTTCAAGAGTTTTTGCTTCGTGTGTTGCGCCCCAGATATTTGCATCGGTGGAGTACGCCTTTTCGGCAGAGTCACGATATGGCAACTTTTTTGCTGCCAAGAACGCACTCATCTCGGAGCGTCCGCCCATCTCGCGCACAAAGTCCGCATCGAGCCATGGCTTGTAGATGCGCAAGTTTGGATTGGCAAGTAGCCCGTAGCGATAGAAGCGCTCGATGTCGTTGCCTTTGTATGTGCTGCCGTCGCCCCAGATGTCGACATTGTCTTCTTTCATCGCACGCACAAGCAACGTGCCAGTTACTGCGCGACCGAGTGGTGTGGTGTTGAAATATGTTTTGCCAGCAGTGGTGATGTGAAACGCTCCGCACTGCAGAGCAACGAGTCCTTCATGTACGAGTTCGGTGCGACAATCGATGAGTCGTGCTCCTTCCGCGCCATATTGCTTGGCGCGATCAGGAACTCCGTCTAAATCTGGTTCGTCTGGCTGGCCAAGGTCAGCGGTGTATGCAAAGGGCAGAGCACCTTTTTCGCGCATCCATGCAACTGCTGCAGATGTGTCAAGGCCACCAGAGAAAGCGATGCCTACTCGCTCGCCAACCGGAAGGCTGGAGAGAACTTTGGCGTTTGAAGCAGATGCGTTGGACTGGGGCATACATCTACGGTACTTACTCTGGCGGGTCGAGAACGACTACTTTTATCCGCCTTTACGCGCGAGTGACAGTAGTGCGACCTGCAAATGTGGCAATGGCAATCAGTGCCGACGCAATTGCGATGATGCATTCGATCAGGGCCACACCAGGGGTGTTGTTTATGTCGGCGACTCCGATGGCACCAAGAAGAAGCGCCGATCCGAATCCAACAAAACTTGCGATTCGTCCAAACTTGACCGCAGCAATGATGCTGGCGATTGGTCCTACAAACGGAAGAGCCCACAGTAAGACGAACGATGGATTTGACTGGGGGCCAAGCCACCACGTTGGCTTGCCAATATTGCGGCTAGTGACGGCAACAGCAATGATCGCAAAAAGAACGAGAAGCCACGAGACGACTGCAACTGTGCGCCAAGTATCGGTGAGTCCAGTTTGGTTGTTGGCAGAAGCAATCACAGCCTGCACAATACAGGCGTTGAGGCTGAGGTCGGATCGCAAATCCGATGCTCGCAGTTAGCCTAATCGGGCATGCCGAATCCACGTTTCGAACGATTTTCCGTATTTTTTCCCATGTGGAACGAAGAGGAGTACCTTCAACGCGCGCTCAATGCTGCGATAGAACTCGGTGACGACCTGATCGCTGCCGGAACGATTGGCGATTACGAGTTGATCATCGTCAATGATGCTTCAACGGATGCAACAGCTCGACTCGCCGATGCAGCGGCTGCAAGCAACGCACGGGTCAAAGTTGTGCATCACCCGACTAACCGCAAATTGGGTGGATCAATTAAGTCTGGTTTTGGTGCCGCAACAGGTGACGTGGTGTTGTACACCGATGCTGACTTGCCATTTGATTTTAAAGAAGTACATAAGGCAATGCGTTTGATGCACCAATACGAAGCCGACATTGTTGCCGCCTACCGATTTGATCGAACAGGAGAAGGCTACGTGCGTGTGGTGTACTCATTCTTTTACAACTTGATGGTGCGTGCACTGTTTGGCTGTCGCTTTAGGGATGTCAACTTTGCATTCAAATTGGTGCGCCGCAAAGTGCTCGAGCAGGTCAGGCTCACAAGTGAAGGTTCGTTTATTGACGCAGAACTGATGGTGAGCGCGCGCAAGATGAACATGAGCGTTGTGCAGTTTGGAGTGGACTACTTTCCGCGAACTCGTGGAGTCTCCACTCTCAGTTCGCCTTCAGTGATTATCAAGATTTTGAAAGAAGCGTGGACATTGCGCGGTCATCTCAACGCTCTCGGACCCCAAAAGAAGTAACTCCACAGGTGCATGAATCGACATGAGCGACGACTTTTCCGACGACGAAAATTTTAACGACGAATTCTTTGATGACGAATTAGATCAGTGGCACACGCAGCCCAGTCTGTATGACCGCTGGCGGCCAGCGATTGCTGCAATTGCAGTGTTGCTCACGGTCGTCGCGATCTCGGTTGTGGCAAACGCAGACAAGTCAGACTCGGATGCCAGTAATCCAAACGTAAACGTAGATTCAACGAATGTTCCATTGGTGACAGTGCCTCTCACGCGAACAATAAAACCTGGGATGAAAGGTGACGATGTGCTGCGAGTGCAGCAGCGACTGGCCGCGTTGCACTTTGATCCGGGCCCGCAAGACAGCGTATTTGGGCAAAACACCATTCAGGCCGTGTGGGCTTTTGAAAAACTGGTGATGAGTACGCCACGAGAGCGCGCAACAGGGGTTGTTACACCGTCAACGTGGTCAATTATGCAATCTGATATTCAGATCAAGCCGCGACGCGATGCCGACACTGCGACGCATGTAGAGGTGTATCTTCCCGAGCAGGTGTTGATCGTATTTAAAGACGGTACTCCACTCGTGATCACGCATATCTCCACCGGGTCGAATGAAAAATGGTGTGAAGAGGTAGCGATCAGTCCTGGAGAAGATGGAAACAATACCGACGCTGAAATTAAGCGTGGAATTTGCGGAGAGGCAATTACGCCTCCAGGAATTTTCTATTTCTACAATCGCCGTCAAGGAATGCGTGAGTCAAAACTGGGCACGATGTATAACCCCGTGTACTTCAACTACAACATCGCTATTCACGGTGCGATCTTGGTGCCGCTCAAGCCTGCATCGCACGGCTGCATACGCATTCCCATGTCGGTGGCCAGGTATTTTCAAGCAATCGTTGCCTATGGCGACCGCATCTATGTTTTTGACGGCGTGAAAGAACCAGAAGAGTACGGTTCTCCTGTGCCGCCATTTGATGTACCAGACCCTGACTACACGACAGTGCCAACCACAATTCCTCAGACCACTCTGCCGAACGTAGTCGTCACGACAATTGCTGGATCGCCAACAACAATTCCTGTTACTGCACCGTAGGAGAATCGCACATGAGCACCCCAGAGATGGTTCCCTACGACGAGTTTTCGATGTTTGGTCAAAACATCGATGAATACTTGATCGGTGCGAGCGCAACACCAGTAGTGCAACGAGTAAGCGTGCAATTGTCTGATGGCCGAAAGGTGAGTGCGCTCAAGTGGGGAGAAGGCGAACCACGATTGGTGTTGGTGCATGGCACCGCACAAAATGCGCATACATGGGACACAGTTGTATTAGCTCTTGGCTGCCCATTGCTGGCAATTGACTTACCGGGGCATGGTCACTCGTCATGGCGAGATGACGCTACGTATACGCCACAAAATTTGGCAGATGATGTTGCGGTCGTTGTACAACAACTTGCACCCAATGCTCAAGCGATTGTTGGCATGTCATTGGGTGGGCTCACATGTTTGGTGCTCACTGACAAATATCCGCAGTTGGTAAGACATTTAGTGATGGTGGATATCACGCCGGGTGTGACAAGCAAAAAGGCTAAGGCCGTGCTCGACTTCATTAACGGCCCACAGAGTTTTGCCAGTTTTGATGATCTGCTGGCTCGCACCACAGAGCACAACCCAACGAGGTCTGCTACAAGTTTGCGCCGAGGTATTTTGCATAACGCGCATCAACTGACAGACGGAAGTTGGGAATGGCGTTACGACCGACGGGGTCAAATCAATTCAGAGAAGACCAATCTTGAAACCGAATCACCACGCTCGGCATTGTGGGATGCAATCGCTCGACTGCAATGCCCGCTCTTGGTTGTGCGCGGTGGGGCATCTCCGGTTGTTGATGACGAGGACATTGAAGGCGTGAAAAAGCACTATCCAACTGCCGAGATCGTTGTGGTTGACGGTGCGGGACACAGTGTGCAGGGCGATCGTCCGATTGAGTTGGCAGCGCATTTGCGCCGCTTCGTTTAGCCTTATACCAACCAATTAGCCTGACCGCATGAAGGTTTTGACGAAAAAGCTTGGACGGCCGTGCGACACCGATGCTGGCGAGACTCGAAAGCTTTTGGTAAAAGAAGCCCGTCGCTCATTTGCGGACGTTGGCTATGACGCAACGACCAATCGTGCGCTTGCGCAAGCAGCCGGAATTACTACCGGCGCGATTTATCATTATTTTCCATCAAAGCTTGACATGTATGTGGCGGCATATGCCGAGATGCAAGAAATCGTGCAGCGCACATTTGAAGAAGCAGCAGCAGGACATGAGACGTTCACCGATAAATTTTCGGCCATCTTGGATTCGATAGCGCTGATGAGTAAAAAAGATCCATCGTTGGCAAGTTTTGTTGTTGGGGTTGCATCCGAATCTCAGCGTCACCCAGAGCTGTCCATAGCAATTGCGCCGCTTCGTGTTGGCCTTGGACAGTTTTTGGCCAAAATGTGCGCCGATGCCGTTGCCCGCGGCGAGATCGTGCCAGGCATTAATGCTCAGGTTTTGCAAGACCTGATCAATGTGGTGCTCACAGGTTTGTCAAGGTTTGCGATAGCAGTCAACGACCAACAGCGCGGCCTTGACGTGATTGAAGGCCTGAAGCGGATTGTGGCTGGGACTGCACAGCACGCTTCTGCCAAATAAATAGGTCGAGCAAAACAATCGCAAGACAGATCCAGATCAGTGCAAACCCTGCAACTCTGGTTATTGTGATTTCTTCGGCATACAACAGCCAACCAAGCAGAAAGTTAATTGTGGGAACGATGTATTGCATTGGGCCGATGAGCGTGAGCGGAATGCGTTGAGACGAAGCCGCAAATAAGAGAAGCGGAACGGTGGTGACAAAACCTGTCAGTGCAATGAGTAACCATTGTGTTGATGAGGCAGTGTTGGAGACACTGTTGACGCGGTTCCAGCACACCGCGACGTAGATGAGAGCGGGAATGAACGCGACAATAACTTCGCCCGTCAGGCTCTCGAGCGGCTGTAGCCGCACTTGTTTTTTGAGGTAACCGTAAAAAGTCCATGACGATGCAATGGTGAGCGCAATCCATGGCACTCTGCCGTATCCGACAGTGAGCACAGCCACGCCACACACGGCAAAACAGACCGCAACTATTTGGGGTCTGCCAAGTTTTTCGTGCAAAACATAAACGCCGAGCACCATCGTGCACAGTGGTGCAATGAAATATCCAAGTGCGGTTTCGATGACGTGGCCGTTGACAACAGCCCACACATAAGTCGTCCAATTGATGGTGAGCAAAATACTGGCCATGATAAGACGCACCAATGTTCGTGGGTCGCGCATCGTGAGAAGAAGTGGCTTCATCTTTTTTGTTGCGGTCATGTATGCAACGAGCAAGATTGTCGATGTGGTGATGCGCCAACCGATG
>JAQCJO010000065.1 GCA_027592925.1 Actinomycetota bacterium
GCGACCTGCTGGAGGACGACCTGCTGAATCACCACGACCGTACGACGGACGATCACCGCGCTCACCGCGGTCTGCTGACGGACGACCGCGACTTGGGCCATCACTTTGCCCGTATGCAGGACGTCCTGCTGGACGACTACCTGGACGGGAAGGGCGTTCGCCACGATCTGCTGACGGACGGCCGCGACTATCTGAAGGGCGACCGCGACTATCTGATGGACGACCCCGGCCTGGGGCTGGTCTGTCTGAACGACCACCGGCACCGCCGGGACGGGCTGGACGCGAAGGTCTGCCAGATTCTTCTTCACGTCGCGGACGACGTGGACCGCGATTTTCAGGGGATGGCACTTGATGAAGTCTACTTGCAAACGATGTCTAAACTTCGCACATACGCAAGATGGTACTGATCAATTATTGATTGATTCGAAAAATCAGCCTTGAAAATCAATCAGATGATAGGCAGTCTTGCCCTTACGCAGCAATAACCACCTCGAATGCAACAGTGGGATCTTGTCAAGCTTGGTGTGCTCATCGATTTGCTCACCATTGGCTCGCACACTTCGCTGAGTAAGTAACCTGCGAGCTTCAGTGTTTGATGTAGCGAGCCCGGTCAACACCAAGACACTCACGGCATCACCCAAAGCCGCTTTGCCCATCGCACTCCCCGCCACTTCTGAGGCGATCAAATGCAAAGCCGCAGGGCTTGCCGAAATTGGATTTGCTCCAAACAACACATCGGCCGCTTGTTCTGCCGCAACTGCTGATTCTTCGCCGTGTAGCAACTCGGTTAACTCACGCGCGAGAGTTCGTTGCGCTACACGCGCCTCTGGTCGAGCGCGCTGTTCGGTCAGAATCTCATTGATTTCATCCATCGAGCGCAGCGAAAACTGTGGCAACATTTTTTCGATGTCGATATCGCTTAATTGCATCCAAAATTGTCGAAACTGATATGGCGAAGTGCGACGAGCGTCCAACCACACAGCACCATCAGCGGTCTTGCCAAACTTTGTTCCATCAGATTTCGTAACAAGCGGCCAGGTCAAACCAAAAGCACTTCGTCCTAATGTCTTGCGAATGAGATCAATTCCTGCAGTGATGTTACCCCACTGATCAGATCCACCCATTTGCATTTCACAACTGTGATGCTCACATAAATGTCGGAAGTCGTTTGCTTGCAGCAACATATAACTGAACTCAGTAAATGAGAGACCGTTACCTTCCGCAAGTCGCGACTTGACCGAATCTTTTGCCAGCATTTGGTTGACCGTGATGTGTTTACCAACATTGCGCAAAAAGTCAAGAGCAGAAACCTTTGCAGTCCATTCTGCATTGTCAACCAAGATTGCCTGAGTGTGTCCGGGATCGAAATCTAAAATTCTTTCCAACTGCCGTTTAATCGACTGCACGTTGTGATTCAGCGTCTCTGCGTCGAGCAGATTTCGTTCGTCGCTGCGACCCGATGGATCGCCAACCATGCCCGTTGCCCCGCCAGCCAACACGACAGGACGATGTCCTAACAGCTGCAGGCGCCTGAGCGAAATTTGTCCCAAGAGGTTTCCTACGTGCAACGAATCTGAAGTTGGGTCGAAACCAACATATGCAGAAATCTGCGAAGTGGTACCTCTCGCGGTCAGTTCCGCTCTGTCGGTTGAGTCATGGATTAATCCACGAGATGCAAACTCGGCAACGATGTCTCGGTGCAACGGAACACCATTCGAAGCCATGCGGCAATAATAGGTGGTTACTTGGTGTTGATGCGTGCTCTCAATGATGCAATTTGGTTTGAGAATCTTGTTCGTTGCTCTGTTGCGGCTGCAGGTCCACTTGCTCCTGGCGACGTGCGATGACCAACACCAAGACCCTGTCCAATCAATTTTGCTGCGTTTTCGCCAAATTTTGGATCCTTACGCACGAGCTCACGCAGCGACTCATTGCCGTTAATGGATTGCTGCACCAGGCTGCCAACCATTGCATGAGCCTGACGAAACGGAGTCCCCTGTTGCACAAGCCACTCCGCAAGATCAGTTGCAAAAAGCATCTCTGCGTCTGCAGCCTCACCCATTGTGGAGTGATGAAAAGTGGCTGTTGCGATCATTCCTGTCACTGCTGTTATACCCAATGAAACTTGATCATATGAATCAAACAGTGGTTCCTTGTCTTCTTGTAAGTCGCGGTTGTAAGCGAGAGGAAGCCCTTTTAATGTGGCAAGCAGCCCTGTCAAATTACCGATCAATCGACCAGTCTTGCCACGAGCAAGCTCAGCGATGTCGGCATTCTTTTTTTGCGGCAACATCGATGAACCAGTTGCATAGCTGTCGTCAAGAGATGCAAAGCCAAACTCTGTCGTAGTCCACAACACAAACTCTTCACCAATACGCGAGAGGTGCGTGCCGATTAATGCAATGTCAAATAGTGCCTCTGCAACAAAATCTCTGTCCGACACCGCATCGAGCGAGTTTGCAAAGTGTGTTGCGAATCCCATTTCTTTTGCAGTGAATTTTGGATCCAGCGGCAATGACGAACCAGCAAGCGCCCCTGCACCCAACGTAGAAACATCAAGTCGTTCGATCGTTTGCAAGAGCCTATCAATATCGCGAGTAAATGCCCACGCATGAGCAAGCAAGTGGTGCGCAAGCAACACTGGCTGAGCACGCTGCAAATGCGTGTAGCCGGGAAGATACACACCGTCACTACCCCACCCAGCCGCATCGGCACGAGCAGACAGCACATCGCATAGTTCAAGCAGTTGTTGTGCGAGCGCGCCGAGTTCTCGCTTGGTCCACAGTCGTACAGCAGTGACGCATTGATCATTGCGGCTGCGACCTGTGTGCACCTTGCCACCAACTTCACCGGCTATTTCGGTGACACGACGCTCAATCGCAGTGTGAATGTCTTCGTCTGACGCAACGAACACGAACGTATTGTCGCCCATCTCGGTTGCCACAACGTTTAAGGCTTTGATGATCGCTGCTGCTTCTTGTTTTGTCAGCAGGCTCACATGTTCAAGACCATTGACATGCGCAATTGAACCAACAATGTCGTCCTTCCATAATCTTTTATCGAATGAAAGGCTCTGCGTGAATGCTATGAGTTCTGCTGCGGGCGCGACGCTAAAACGCCCGTGCCACAATGGTTGAGATGAGCTGTTTGTATCTGCGCTCATTTTCTAGCCGCTCCAGTTGTTTGCAATCCCGCAAGCTTTCCTAAATGTGCTGCAAGTTTCTTTGCGCCAAATTTTTCACTCGCCACACAAAACATGGTGTCGTCTCCAGCCACCGTGCCAACAAGACCCTCAATACGCGAGCGATCCAGAGCCGAAGCGACCACATGAGCACAACCCGGTGGAGTCCGCACAATCACCAGTGGATGACTGACTTGGATGTCGGCAACCCACTCTGAAAGCACACGGCGCAGTTGCTCGAGTGGAGCAATTCTCTCTGGCTCAAACTCGGGTATTGCATATGCGGTGTCGCCCTTTGCTGTGCGCACTTTTACAGCACCGAGATCCTCTAAGTCTCGAGACACCGTTGCCTGCGTTGCCGCAATTCCAGACTTCTTCAAGAGCCTCAACAATTGTGGTTGGTTGGTTACGTCTCGTTCTGAAATCAGTCGCGTAATGGACTGCTGACGTTGCACCTTGGTTGTCATGCGTTTACTCCCATCAAAAATGCGAGCAGCCCTCGCGCTGCGTGCATGCGATTGTGTGCTTGTTCAATTACTTTGCTCTGAGAACCGTCAATGACCTCTGCAGAAACTTCCATCCCTCTATGCGCTGGAAGGCAATGCATGAATATCGCGTCGGCCGCCGCATCCTTCATCACCGATGAGACCACCTGGAAACTCGCGAAGGCTTTTTCGCGCTTATCGGTTTCAGATTCTTGACCCATCGATGTCCAGACGTCGGTATGCACTGCGTGGGAACCCATAACTGCTTCATGTATGTTGTCAAATTGTTCAACAGAGGCTGCGCCTAATTTTTGCAACGCTTCCAATTCTCCGTCCTCGGCCTGATATCCATTTGGGCAACCCAAACGAACATGCATGCCGAGTAGCGCCGATGTTTGCGCCAATGATCTAGCAACGTTGTTGTAGTCACCTACGTAACACACAGTTTTGCCAACGAGATCGCCGAGTTGCTGCTGCATGGTGAGTACATCGGCCAAGCCCTGCAGTGGGTGCTGTCTATCGCTCAACATGTTGACAACAGGCACGGTCGACATATTGGCCATTCGCCTCACGATGTTGTGATCAAAAACTCGTGCAGCCAAAATTGCGTGATAGCCGCCCATCACTTTTGTGATGTCTTCAACGGTCTCACGAACGTCCAGACCAACTTCTTCTCCGCGCGTATACACGGGGTGCCCGCCCAATTGCACGACAGCCATTTCCATACTGTGGCGAGTTCTGTTGGATGGTTTCTCAAAGATGAGCGCAGCGCCAAGACCAGCGAGTGGCCGACCAAGTGATTCGATACTGATCGTGCTCAGTTGCAACACCTTGCGCAAATCGTCTGCTGACAAATCTGTTGAATTAATGAAGTGCCGCAATGTCATGATTTACTCGTAATCTCGGCTAGTACCGAAGTGATGAGTTGTACAGCCGTAGCAATTTCTGAATCGAGAACGGTAATTGGTGGCGCCAGACGCAAAGCCGACGAGGTCACTGCATTGGTTACCAAACCGCGATCCAGCAGCATTGACTGCGCTGTTTTTGCATCGATCCCTGATTGCAGTTCGACACCCAAGAGCAAGCCCCGACCACGGACCTCTACAACCTGAGGCAATTTGGTCAGAGCATCAACCAAGAGTTTTCCTTTGACTTTTGCTTGCGACGGCGCATCCATCTCAAGCATCACGTTGATGGTTGCTCTTGCCGCGGCTGTTGCAATTGCTGTGCCGCTAAATGTGCTTCCGTGATCGCCTGGTTGAAACACTGACGCAACTTCTTTGCGGGCCCAAACTGCGCCTATCGGCATACCGTTACCCATCGCTTTTGCAAGGGTCACCACATCGGGCTTGATACCTGCGTGTTCAAATCCAAACCACTGCCCTGTGCGCGCAAAACCAGTTTGCACTTCATCCATCATCAACAACACACCACGCTCGGCACACAATGCACTCACCGCTTGCAGATATTCGATACTCGCCGGAATGACACCGCCCTCGCCCTGCACACTTTCGAGCAACACCGCAGCAACGCTCCCGTCGACAGCAGCATCAAGAGCCGCAAAGTCGCCGAACACCACGTGACGAAAACCTTCTGGCATTGGTTGAAATGGTTCATGCTTTGCAGGCTGCCCAGTTGCTGCAAGCGCAGCCAATGTGCGCCCATGGAAGCTTCCCAACGCACTCACGACCGTGTGGCGTCCTCTTCCACCAAACTTACGTGCAAGCTTGATCGCCGCTTCAATTGATTCAGCACCCGAGTTGCAGAAGAAAACCTGTCCTCCACCGCCAAGAAGTTTGTCAACCATCACTGCAGCCTCTGTAGCGACTGGGTTGGTAAAGAAATTGCTGACATGCATCAGTGTCGCGGCCTGTTCACAAATTGCCGCCGTGACCACAGGGTGACTGTGTCCAAGCGACGTGACAGAAATGCCAGAAAGAAAATCTAGGTAGTGCTTGCCAGACGCATCCCACAACTCTGTGCCCTGACCTCGCACAAACATCACTTGTGGTGCGCCAAATACTGGCATGAACGGACAGTGACCTGCACTTTGCGACGACTGCGGCTCCAATAATTGCTTCGCTACGACCGAATCGGCAAAAGCATGTGCATTGACATGAGCGTTGATATTCGCATTCATCAGTTACCTCCATTGCTTGAAGAGATTTGTTCTGAGTCTTGTGAAATCATGGTGCCAACACCAGCGATGGTAAAAAGCTCGATCAGCAACACATGCGCAATCCGACCATCCAAAATATGACAGTCATGCACTGTCTGTTGCAGTGCAGACACACAGCTCTCCATTTTAGGAATCATGCCGCCATCGATTGATCCAATTTTTAACATTTCGGCAATTTGGGAAGCAGTTGCTTTGCGGACGAGACTTGATGGGTCATCCTTGACGGCGCGTAAGCCTTCGATATCGGTGAGATAAATCAGTTTCTCTGCACCTAGGGCAACCGCAATTGCTGCGGCAGCAGTGTCAGCGTTGACGTTGTAAGCCTGTCCCGAGGCATCGCAGCCAATAGTTGCCACAACAGGCACTGCATTGTCATTGATGGCCGACAACAACACCGTCGGATCCACATGATGAATGTCGCCAACGAAGCCGAGGCCAGGATCGCGCTGCGTTACCTGCAATAGACCTGCATCTTGACCCGACACTCCAACCGCGCGTGCACCGTGCACATTGATGGCTGAAACCAATTGTGGATTGACCGTACCTAGCAACACCATGCTGGCGATCTCAATCGTTTCTTGATCGGTTACGCGCAGACCATTACGAAATTCGGGCTTCTTGCCCAGTCGTTCCATCAAGGCACTGATCTGTGGACCGCCGCCATGAACAACTACTGGCTTGATACCTACTGCGTGCATCAGTGCAATATCGCGCGCAAATGTACTCGCCGCATCTACGTCGCTCGAGCCTGCGAGTGCATTACCGCCATACTTCACGACCACAATCTTTCCCGCGAAGCGCTGAATGTACGGCAATGCCTCACTGAGCATTGAACCAGTCAATTCATGTGACAATTCCATCACAGTTCGTGTCGTGGTGTCGTGACTCATGGGTACATTCCCACATTGCTCAACCCCATCGACTCTTCAATGCCAAGCGCCACATTTGCTGCCTGTACAGCGCCGCCAGAGGCGCCTTTGGCGAGATTGTCGAGAGCACTCAACACGACGACATACCCAGTTCGTTGATCAAATCGAGCAGTGATGTGCACAGAGTTTGTGCCAAGTGTTGCTTTTGTTGAAGGAGGAGTTGGCCTCACAACTACAAATGGTTCGCGCTTATAGGAGCGTGCTAGCGAAGCAAGCAACGATGCAGTTGTTGGTGTCGTGCCAGGTGTAGGACGCGCATAACAAGTTGCAAGAATTCCGCGATTCATTGGCGCAAGGTGCGGTGTAAACAAAATCTGTGCACCAGTCACCTGTTCCATCTCTGGCGTGTGTCGATGGTCGAGCAAACCGTATGCACTGAAATCCTCGTCAACCGAAGTGAACATCGTGTTGTGCTTCAAGGCCCTACCCGCACCACTCACACCGGATGCCGCATCGACTATCACTCCTGTCGCCTCAATCAATCCCTGACGCACAAGCGGTGCAAGTGCAAGACTCGCCGCAGTCACATAGCAGCCAGGTGTAGCGATCAATCGCGCGCTCTTCAGTTGCGCACGGTACATCTCGGGCAGACCATAAACGGCTTGCGAAATAAGTTCTGGACAAGAATGCTCAAAGCCGTACCACGTTGGATACTGCGTTGGATCAGTAAGACGAAAAGCTGCTGATAAATCGACTACCAAACGCACTTTGTTGACAAGTTGTGGAACGATCTCCAAACTTGCCTCATGAGGCAATCCCAAGAAAACGACATCGCAGGCTAAAGCCCTA
>JAQCJO010000066.1 GCA_027592925.1 Actinomycetota bacterium
AAATCAGCTAAAAAGCTCAAGTGGGTCAAGGTTGCACCACCTGCAGAGGCGGCGACCGCGGGCGGCAAGTGCGCCAAGGCTGGTCGGGTTCAGACCACGAAGGGTGTGAAGTACAAGTGCACCAAATCAGCTAAAAAGCTCAAGTGGGTCAAGGTTGCACCACCAGCAAAAAATAAAAAGGCCACGAAATCAAAAGGTGTCAATGGGCCAGTGGGCATTACGTCTTGGACAACCACTGTTTCACCTAACCCAATAAGGCCGGGCGCCCAGTTTACGATTACGTCAGTCATCAGTTGTGGCCCGATCATGTCTTTGACAGGTAGTCCGCGCTATCCAGAAATGCGCGCATGGATGAATGCGCCGGGTTTTGTCGGAGCGCAATTTGGGATTCCGAAATTAAGCAATGGTGGTAATACTGCAACCTTTACAGGAACCGCAACCGCACCAACGGCGACTGGCGAACTCAAAGTATGGACATACGTTCGAGACTTTGAGTCTCCGAATGCATGCACCGGCGATCTCAGTAATTACAAGAATTCCGATGGAGCGAATTTCGTGACGCTTACGGTGAGTAACAACGCAACGAGCAATACGACAGGCGCTGGTGCATTTGCCAAAGATGGAGAAGCATGCACTAACAAGGGCGACAAATCGATGCTGAGCGGTGGGTATCTCGAGTGCCGAGCAATCTCGGGTGGCACGCATAAGTGGTTCAAGTTGTCAAGCAGCGCGGCAGCGGTGTCTGTGCCTGTGGGTGGCCATTTGCTCGATTCATGCAAACTGACCGAAGCACGGATCAATAAGTTTCAGCCCTGGAACATTGGTTTTCCACGCGGGACTAGTGACAATACGCCCGCACTTCCATCAACCGGAGTGGCAAACATTCAATTAATTGCTGTCGATTTCACTGATGCTGTGGGAACGGCTGAAGAATTAAATGCTGTAGATACGCAAATTTCTGAGTACAACAAATGGTTTGAGTTCACCTCAAATAGATCTTTGTCATTTAATTGGCAGTATCCAAAGCGTTGGCTTCGCATGTCCAAACCCGTGCCGGGCTACGCGCTCGTAAAGGGAGATCGCGCAACAGTTCTTCCGATGGCACAGGAAATCGTTTCACTTGCTGATCCTTTAATTGACTTTACAAACTCTGATTTTGTATTTGTTTTGTTTCCAAGAACTATTCGTGGTCTCAATGATGGAATTGGAATGGCCAACTGGCAAGTGAATTCCGCTGAAGGTCCGGTAAAGAATTTGTTCGGGGGTGCCGAGTACTTTTACAACAACAATTACGAATTGTGGAGCTTCTGGATTCACGAGTGGGGTCACCCAATGGGGCTTGCTGGTCATTCACCACGATCAAACCTCAGCATTATGGACAATCAAAACGGAAGTTCGGTCACGCTCAATGTTTGGGATACGTTTTTCGCAGGGTGGATGGGTGCGGACGAACTGTATTGCATGCCGAGCACACAGTCGACGCTTGAAACACAATTGATTCCACTCGAGAGATTGCAGCGCGGGATGCGTGGCGTGATTGTTCCAATTTCTGCAACAGAGGCACTTGTTGTCGAGTCGCACCGGGCCGAGGGTTGGGGCGCGCGCCTGGGTGCAGGAACCTATGGGGTTCTTGTGTATTACATTGACACCACCAAAGACACCGACCGATCAGGCGAGTCGCAAGGAATTGTAAAGGAAGCGTGGTCAAAGTACGTAACACCAACAACAGACACCAATCCTGATCCCAGTTACGCAACCAACAAACTGTTGCTACAAGGCGACACCGTCACCTATAAGGGAATTACGGTGACACTCACCAAAACTGGTGACGTCGATACCGTGCGCATTACGAAGTAGAAATAGCGCTCATCTGTTGAGAACTGGTTCGTAATGTGCGAAGCCATTTGTCGTCGATACGAAGTGCGACAGCTAGGAGAACGATGGCTGCGATGCTGTCGAACCACCAATGGTTGCCAGTTGCAGTTACCGCATACACGGTGAGAACAAGATGTGCCACAAAGACCCAACGCCACTTGCTGGTCGACGCCGCGACAATGCCAAACGACACCAATGCAGCCCAACCAACATGGATAGATGGCATTGCAGCAAATTGGTCAGACACGCCAGTGCCTACTGGTCCGTATACCGAGAGCCCATAACGAGTGGCAAGGTCTACATAACCGATTTCTGGCAAAAAGCGTGGTGGTGCGACTCGCAAATAACGAATTGTTAAACAAGCGGCCGTAAGCATTGCAAGGCTGTTGCGCCAGCGTGAATACACATCACGGTGTCGCCAGAACAACCAGACCATGAAGGCGACCGTGGCAGGCACGTGGGCGATGGCATAAAAAGCATTGGTTGAGCGAGCCAGCCAGTCGTACTTCAGTACGAACTGTTGCAGCGAGAGTTCGGTTGGAATGTGAAGCCACTGTTGCAAGTTGTTGATCTGATTGGCGCGTCCAATTGCTCCAGGTGCGTGGTCTAGTGGAAGTGTCATGGCTAGGCGCCACAGTGTGTAGAGACCTGAAATCAGCGCCAATTCTGTGCACCAAGCAATAATCACACTTTGGACCTTGTTTTGAGAGAACTGGCGGAGCACGAAAACGGTAATGACGCAAGTGATTGCGGCGATCGTTGCCTGATCCCACGTCACCCACTTCATTGAGGTATTCACCGTGTAAAACCGTAATGCGTTTATTACGGTATGTAAGTGATGAGACTTCTTGAGGGCAAGGTTGCAGTCGTTACTGGTGCTGGCAGTGGTCTTGGGCGTGAGTACGCAATCGCTTTTGCCCAGCACGGCGCTTCGGTAGTGGTCAATGATTTCGGTGCAAGCGTGGACGGCGAACGAACGCAGTCAACCTCTGCTTATCAGGTTGTTGATGAAATCATCTCGCGCGGCGGGAATGCAGTAGCGAATACCGCAAGCGTCGCCGACTGGGACGGTGCAAAGTCGATGATAGATACCGCCGTACAACATTTTGGGCGTCTCGACATCGTCATCAACAACGCCGGCAACAATCGACCTTCATCTCTTGTGGATCTCACTGAACAAGACGTTGATTCGCAAATCAGTGTGCACTTAAAAGGCACGTTGGCAGTTAGTCATTTTGCTGCGGCTTATTGGAATGAAGTAGGAGCTGACGCGCACCGAGCAATTGTCAATACAACTTCTGCTGCTGGTTTGCACCCGACGGCTGGTGCTGGTGTGTATGGCGCAACTAAGTCGGCAATTGCTGCACTCACAGTGAGCCATGCACAAGAACTTGCTCGACTTGGTGTGCGTGTAAATGCAGTTGCGCCTTGCGCACGAACCAGGATGGTGAACGAATCACCAACAGTTCTTGCGATGATGCCAAAATTCGAAGGGTTTGATCGACACGCACCAGAACACGTTGCGCCACTAGTGGTGTATCTGGCAAGTTCGTTGTGTCGGTTTACGGGTCGAGTATTTGCTATTGAAGGCCCAGATGTGGCGATCTATCGGTCATTCAGCGTTGAGCAAGATTGGACAACACACGATGCCTGGACTCCAGAAGAATTGGCACAGACATTTGCCGATATCAATGAGCGTTCTGACACTCAAGCGTTTTTCCCTGGTGGAGTTGTGCGGCAAAGTGTTCCATCGGGTCGCACGCTGAAGGCTTTAAACAAAGCGGTGCGCCCTGAAAAGTGAGACCGGTTTTGATCAAGCCCGAAAAATACATTCGCAGGGGATACCACTTCGAGAATTGAGATAGGTGCTAACTGGGCTCTGCATAGTTGTGCTCTCAAAAATACAACCAAACATGGAGAAGACGACCAAGACGTTTATATATGGGTGGGGTGGCGACGGGCCCGCCAAGCGCCAGTTGACCACAATGCCCAGATCACCAATACCGGCTGGAACAACAGCCGAATGGCTCTCGCCGAATCACTATTTAGACCGAATGCATTGACACCATTGACATACTGGGAAATGTTCCCCCAAAAAATGGCCACGAAAAACAGTGCAACCGCCCAACCGATTTGTACTCGATACTTCCAAGCGAAAACGAGGCCGAGTCCAAGCAGAATTTCGACTACTCCAGATGCCAACACGACCACATCTGCGTAATCCTTGAATAAGGTCGGCACTTGTGCCTGAAACTCGGCGCGATTCGATCCGAGGTGCGTGCTGCCCGCGAAAGCAAGCCCTAGACCCAAGACAAGTTGCGCAATCTTCCTCACAAAATACATCTAAACACAGATCAGAGAGTCTTTAATCAATGATTGTTCGGCGTGGCGTCCAGACGAGGTAGTTCCAGATCCAGTCGGCAAAAATACTGGTTCGGTTGCGACCGCCTGATAGGTAAGCGAGATGCAGAGCAAGCCACGTCAGCCAAGCGAGTGAGCCTTGAAACCTTAACCATGAACGCATCTCAACAACAGCTTTTCGACGACCGATAGTTGCCATTTGGCCCTTGTCGCGATATTTGAAAACTTCAAGAGGTTTACTTGACTCGCGTCGCTGGATCTGACGCGCGACATGTTTTCCTTGCTGAATTGCCACTGGTGCAACCATTGGAAGTGGACGTCCATCACCATCGGGGGAACTTGCAACATCGCCAACGATCCAAATTGAGTCGCTGATTTGCAAATGTGAATTGACTTTGATTCGATTTCCACGGTCTGTTTCCCCAAGAAATTTCCAATGTGGGGGTGCAACAACGCCCGCCGCCCAAATTCGGGTGCCAGCGACGATCTCTCTGCCATCTTTGAGTCGCAGCGATCGGGGAGTTGCCTCAACAACAGCGGCATCAACTTGAACGTGCACACCCATTTTGGTGAGGGTTTTGAGCGTGTATTTGCTCGAATGGGGATGAAAGGTTGGCAATAACCGAGGGCCCGCTTCAAGAAGCGTCACGGTTGCTTTTGGTGCGATGTGCTCAAACTCACGATGAATTTCATGCTGTAGTTCTTTTACTGCTCCAGCAAGTTCAACACCAGTGGGGCCACCACCAACAATCACAACGTTAAGACTCTCTAGAGGTAGTAATCCGTCTTCGACACTCTCATATGCACTCAACAACGAATGTCGAATCTCGCGGGCATCACTGACAGACTTCATTTGAAACGCATGTTCTGCAACACCTGGTATTCCAAAGGTTGTGCCTTCTGAACCAACTGCAAGAATCAAATCATCGTAGGAAATTGTTTTGCCATTTGACAGAATGAGCTCTTTTTTGGTTGCATCAATATTTGTCACTTCAGCACGCACAAATTGCACATCTTGATACGCTGTGCGAACCGGAAATGCAATGTCGTCTTCTGGTAGCGATGCTGTGGCTACTTGGTAGAGAAGCGGAGAGAATAATTGATAAGGATTTCGGTCAATGAGTGTGACCGAGTAAGAGTCCAACTTGCGCAACTTTTTAGCGCAGGCCAAGCCACCAAAGCCAGCGCCGATAACAACTGCATGTTTCTTTGTCGGTCGTCTCTCAAGATCAATAGCCATGACCTAAATCTACGACTTTTGGTCCAATGCGATGGCGCGCTCGGAGGGACTCGAACCGCCAACCCTCTGATCCGAAGACAAGTAAAGAGGGAATGCTGGTGTCTGTGATGTCTGCGTGAGTAATTGGTGTATGGGTTTATGTCGGTAGTGGTATCACCTGGTGTCACTCAGTCTGTGTGTTCTGTGACCCCGTTGTGACCCCATTCTTAGTTGCTCGCTGATACTCCACATGGGTTCTTTAGATCATCTGATACTTAGACGATTCGCGGTGCAGGCGAGAAGTCTGAATGCATCAAGTGTTTAACAACGTAAATGAGGTATTATCTTGACTAGTTGAGTTATCACCCCCTTATTGATAGGAGAGTTGTATGCGAATGAAAATTCTTCGAGTTGTTGCACTGGTCGGTTTAACATCTTTGGTAGTTGCGCTCCCTGTAGCAACCTCCTCTGTTGCCGCTGCTCCAGCACTCACTCCGGCAACTCAAACTGCAACAGTCTCCGTAGGTTCGGCAATAACGGCAACTACCGCACTCGTGTCAACCGAAATTGCTGGTACTAAAACATTCACAATTACGCCGGTGCTACCTGCTGGACTGTCAATAAGTTCAACCACAGGGGTAGTCAGCGGTACGCCAACGGTCTCATTGGCTACAACGACGTTCTCAATTGTTGCCTCCGATGGCGCATCTTCGGCAATGGCAACGTTGGCCCTCACGGTTACCGAAATAACCAGCCAAAGTGTTGCTGTAACTCCGGCCTCTCAATCAGTAAGTGGAAAAGGGGGTACTGCAATCAGTGCAACGACTGCACTCAGCGCCACTCTGATTACAGGTACGAAGTATTTTTCAGTCACTCCGAAACTTCCTGAAGGCGTTTCAATCAATACTGCAACTGGTGTGATCTCCGGAACACCGGTTAATGCGGCAAGCACTGGTGTCTACATCATCACGGTCTCAGACGGAGCAAAGTATGGCTTTTCAACGATCCGCATCGTGGTTGAAGGTCCATTGAAGTTGGCACCAGCGGTGCAGACCGTGAATGGACAAGTGGGTAAAGCATTAGTCGATACTGCGCTTCTCGCATCCGATTCGCTGGCTGCAAGCAAGGCATTCACTGTTAATCCAGTGCTTCCCTCCGGTCTTGCTCTTCATCCGACGAAGGGGATTATATATGGCACTCCAACCGTGGCCATTTCGTCAACGGTGTTCACCGTGACTGCAAACGATGGCACGAAAACTGCAACTGCAACGGTGACGATTGCCATTGCCGCTGCCATTGCCGCTGCAGTTGGCGCGGTTCCGGCTGGTGGAAGCCAGTCCCAGTGTGTTGCTGCATTCATTGGCGGTCGACTAAAGCAATCCATTAAGTCAACAGTTTCGCAACTGCCTTCTGCAACATTTGGGTGCGAAGTTCATGTTGGAGTGCGCGCAAAGGGGATGACAGTTGCTGTTTCAACTGCAGGTATTTCTGCAAGCCCCGATGTTCGTTTGTATCAAGTAGTGGCTAGTCGAGTTGGTGGTGGAAGCATCACCAAGTCAATGCTTGCGCCAAGCTCTGCTGGAGTGGTGCGTAGTCAGTTCACCAAGCTGAAAAAAGGTGTATGGACAATTGCGGTGAAGGCAGTCTCGGCAACGGGAACCGACCTAGGCACATGGACGTCTACACAATTCAGAATCTGAGTCCTTTGTAGTGCGCTCGGAGGGACTCGAACCCCCAACCCTCTGATCCGAAGACAAGTCAGTAGCGAATGCTGGTGTCTGTGATGTCTGCGTGAGTAATTGGTGTATGGG
>JAQCJO010000067.1 GCA_027592925.1 Actinomycetota bacterium
GTCAGCCACTTTCCACCGCCAAGAAAGCCGGAGAAAAGGGAACTGCCGATGCCGCAGCTGGTCAAATGACCCACACGGTTGAGCGCATTGTTGAGAAGATCGTGCACCAGCCAGTCCGTCAGAAGTTGCCACGCTCACGCCGTGGTCGCACCTTCGAATTCCGCGTTGCTGATTGCAAGGGATTTGCAACCATTGGCGAATACGTCGACGGTCGTCCAGGCGAAGTATTCCTCACTGTGTCAAAGCAGGGAAGCACCTTGGCCGGCATCATGGATTCGTTCGCAAAGAGCGTTTCGTACGGTTTGCAGTACGGCGTTCCATTGCGCGCATTCATCGAAGCGTTCATCAACACGCGCTTCGAGCCAGCAGGCATGACCGATGATTCCGACATTCGTATGGCATCGTCCATCATCGACTATCTCTTCCGTCGCTTGGCTGTCGAGTATCTATCGGTCGAAGAGCGTGCAGAGTTGGGTATCTACACACGTGAAGAGCGTTTGCAGCCAACACTGCCTGGTGTCGAAGAGTCGGTAACCAATACCGCTCAAGGCGTCGACGTGATCAGCGATCCGAAGACAGTGCCAACTGTGCAAGAACTTGTTGCACAGATGGACTTCGCAGCACAACAGCCACATGCGCAGGCAACACCAGCAAAAACTGGCGCGATCTGTTCATCATGTGGTTCTGCCAACATGCAACGGGCTGGTGCGTGTTACGTGTGCGGTGACTGCGGATCTTCGTCCGGCTGTTCCTGATTCGTTAGGGATTAATGCGGCACGGCATGCGCTTGATGCCATTAATGAAGTTGCTTTGTAAATAGGCGGGCTCTCCTGTGATTTGCAGGTTGGGCATCCGCCTATAAATTTCATTGAACATCACGCCTAGTTCGCGGCGCGCCAAGTTGGCGCCTAAGCAAAAGTGGGGCCCGCCAGCGCCAAAGCCCACTTGGCCAGGCGCAGGTGCCCGAGTGACATCGAAGATGTACGGATTTTCGTATACCTCTTCGTCACGATTTGCCGAGTTGTACCACATCACAATCTTTTCGCCTTGCTTGATCTTGACGCCGCGAATTTCGGTGTCACGTGTGGCAGTGCGACGAAAGTGAATCACTGGTGACGACCAACGAACGATTTCTTCAACGGCAGTCTTGGTGTTGGCCTCGAAGTTGCCGAACCATTTGGTGCGCTCGTCTGGCAGGCGGGTGAGCTCGAGCATGCCGTGGCTGATGGCATTGCGCGTTGTTTCGTTGCCAGCAACAACAAGAAGAATAAAAAAACTTCCGAACTCCTGTGGGGACATGCGCTCGCCATCAACTTCGGCGTGCATCATGATGCTGGTGAGATCGTCTTGTGGCGTCTTGAGCCTGTCTTCGCCAAGAGCCTGGGCGTAGGCAAATATTTCGAGTGCAACATTGATGAGGTTTTCAAGAGTGCCACCAAAATCTGGGTCGCCCGCACCAAGAATTACGTTTGTCCAATCGAGGATTTGTTTTTCGTCGCTCTGCGGAATACCCATCATCTCGCAAATGATCTGCAATGGGAACGGCGCAGCGATGTTTTCGACGAAATCAAACTCTGAGTCACCAAACTTTTCAATCACGGTGTCAACAACTGTGCGCGCCTTGATCTTGACGTACTCTTCGATGCGCGCGATTTCTTTCGGTGTGAAGCCTTTGGACACAATGGTGCGAAGTCGCACATGTTTTGGGTCGTCCATGCTGATCATGGACCCAAAAAATTCATTGAGTTCGATGGTCAGGTCGGGGATATTTGTGCCCTTGCCGCTCTGAAACAGGTCAGGGTTGCGGCTGGCATGCCAGATGTCTTCGTGCTTGGTGAGTGCCCAATATCCCGGTCCGACCGGAAAATTCATCAGTTCAATTTCGGGAAAGAACTTGACGGGGGCTTCTTTACGCAATGAAGCAAACACCGATTCGCGGTGATCTCGGGGTGCCTTCCAAAATTCGGGGTCTGAAAGGTTGATGTGGTCGGGGTTCACTCGTGACAGTTGGACTGGGCTTTGGGACATGCCGAAATGGTACCGTTGCGTAACTATTTATTAATAACTCAAACGAAAGACACCCCATGACACAAGCAGTGATCGTTGCAACCGCCCGTAGCCCCATCGGCCGTGCCAACAAAGGAACCCTTATTGACTTGCGTCCAGATGAGATGACCGCGCAAATCGTGCGTGCCCTTATGGCCAAGGTGCCACAAGTGAAAGGTTCGGACGTTGAAGACTTGATGCTCGGCATCGGCCAACCTGCTGGTGAAGGTGGATTCAACATCGGTCGTATGGTTGCGATTCTTGCTGGTCTCGACGATGTGCCTGGCGTAACGGTCAATCGTTATTGCTCGTCCAGTTTGCAGACAATCCGCATGGCGGCACACGCGATCATGGCAGGCGAAGGCGATTGCTTCATCGCAGCGGGCGTCGAGACCGTGAGCCGTTACCAACATGGTGCAAGCGACATGGCACCAAACCCAATCTTTAAGGGACCAGGCGAGCGCACCAAGTTGCGCAGTGCTGGTGGGCAGCCAACATGGACGCCTGCACAGGGGATGGCAGATGCATACATCTCGATGGGTCAGACCGCAGAAAACGTGCGCGAAATCGAAGGTGTAACACGTGAAGAGATGGATGCCTTTGGTGCTCGCTCGCAGCAACTTGCAGTGAAGAACCAAAACAACGGTTTCTTTGAGCGCGAAATAACTCCACTCACGTTGCCCAATGGCACAGTCATCAGCAAAGATGATGGCCCGCGCGACGGCACAACTGCCGAAGGTCTTGCAGCACTCAAGCCAGTGTTTCGTCCGGACGGACAAATCACCGCTGGCAACGCATGCCCACTCAACGACGGTGCAGCGGCAGTGATGGTGATGAGCGACACAAAAGCAAAGCAACTTGGACTCACACCACTCGCACGAATCATTTCGTCAGGTGTGTCTGGTCTCAACCCAGAAATCATGGGTCTTGGCCCAATCGAGGCATGTCGTCAAGCACTCAAGCGTGCTGGCATGACCATTGACAACGTTGACCTTGTTGAAATCAACGAGGCATTTGCTGCGCAAGTTATTCCGTCGGCAAAGCACCTCGGCATTTCAATGGACAAGCTCAATGTGCATGGTGGAGCGATTGCGCTTGGTCACCCATTCGGTATGACCGGTGCTCGCATCATGACAACCTTGATCAACGGCCTGCAGTCGACGAACAAGTCGGTTGGCATGGAGTCGATGTGTGTTGGTGGAGGCCAAGGTATGGCCATGATCATCGAACGCCTCAGCTGAGAAGAGCGAGTTTTTCTCGGCGACCAAGTCGCCACAACATCACTACAGCAAGCAACGTCAGTGCTGCCATAAGCAGCGCAACCGCACCGAAGGCAACGGTGCCTCCGTTTTGGCTTGCTCCGCCAAAGTGGCCATAAATTGCTGGCGTTATAAATGCAAGCAGCATTGACATTAAGAGTCCTGCTGCACCTGCAAGGCCTTGTGCTGCAGATGCGCGACCAAGTGGTGCGGCAAGTGCAACGGCAGCGGCTGACGCTGGATACATCAATGCTTGGGCGATACCTTCGAGCACGTTGAGCGCAACGACTGGTGGAAGCGTTTGAAACAGTCCGTATCCACCAACTGCGGGAACGACAAAAATCATTGCGTACATGGCAACTTTTTGTGGGTCATGTTTGTCGGCCAATCTGCCGCCATACGAAGCAAAAACAATGAATGGAATGGTGTACAAACCAAACGAGATTCCAACCATCATGTTGCCGCCACCCAAGTCGGTGAGGTAGCGATCCCACAGTGAGTCAAAGATGCCAACGGGAGCCTGAATTGCCATTGCCAGAAGCACTGCAATGCGCACCTGCGGGTAACGCAACAGTTCGATGCTCGCTCGTTGTGAGGTTTCGTTGGTGGGCAGTTCGGGAAACGAGCGAAATGTAATCAGCAACAATGTGACGAGGCTGACGCCACCAAACACTAGAAATGTTGCCGAGATACCAATTGGGTCAAGCAACATTCCGCCAAACAGTGGGCCAGCAACAAAGCCGAGCAACTCGACGCCCGCAAGTTTGCCAAGGCGTTCCCCTCGTCGCTCTGGGTCGACATGCGAAATGAGAGCGCGCACGGCTGGCATGACAAGACCAAATGACGAGCCGATGACTGCGCGAGCAACAATGAATTGTGTAAGAGATGTGCTTGTCGACATCAGGATCGCTCCGAGTGCACTGACCAACAGACCGAGCATGATCAGTCGTTTGGCGTGCCCGCGGTCGGCATATGGAGCGATGAACAGTTGCGCCAAAAATCCACTCAGAAAACCGGCACCAGAGATGAAACCAAGACTTGCGGTGGCAAACCCAAACTTGTCTTGGATGTCGCCGAGTGCAGCGAAGATCACGCTGTTGGCGGTGGCAATACCAAACGAACATGACATCAACAAAAAAGCATCTGCCTTGTGGTCGCGCAGGTCGAGTGTCACTATCGACCTAATTCGATGAGCACTGCATCGCTGAATTGTGGCCATGCATCAAGTGCCCAATCACCAAACTCGCGGTTGGAGAGCGCAAAGCATGCAACGTTTGCAACGGGGTCAACCCAAATAAAGGTTCCGCTATCGCCAAAATGTCCAAAGGTCGATGCACTATTGCGTGTCGCCATCCAGTGAGGTGACTTGGCGCCATGGATCTCTGGGCCAAGACCCCAAGGGCACGGGTCAAACCTTCCAACGCCTGGCACCACGCCTTCAAGCTCGCCAAATTGAGGAGACGTTGCTTCGATATACGTACTTCGCGCAAGAAGTTTTGGTGCACGCAGTTCGGCAGCAAATAACGCAAGATCAGAGATTGTCGAATGGATGTCTGCGGCGGGCGAGCCAAGTAACTCGCTTGATGACATGCCAAGCGGCGCAAAAACTGCTTCAAACAAATATTCGTCAAAGTTCATTTCGACTTGCGTGGCGATGTGCGATGCAAGCATTTCGAAACCAGTGTTGGAATAGACGCGTTTGCGACCTGGACTAATAATCGGTGCACCATTGTCAAACCCATAACCGCCAGCATGGGCGAGCAGGTGTCGAAGAGTGCATCCTTCTTGACCAACTTGATCGTCGAGCGAAACCGAGCCGTCTTCTACCGAGATAAGCGCGGCCCAAGCTGTAACGAGTTTGCTGACCGATGCGAGTCGAAATCTGTAATCGGTGTCGCCAGTTATGTGCAGCGTGCCAGTTTGGTCAATGACTCCGGCGGCAACATTGGACGCACTCCAAGAGTCGGTGAGCGCAAATGATTGCGCCAGTGTTGTGCCCATAGGCACTAATTCTTGTCGCGAATCAGTTCTGCAACGCGGAATGCAAGGTCAAGCGATTGACGAGCATTCAGACGTGGGTCGCACACGGTTTCGTAACGTGTATCGAGATCGTCATTGCTCACTGCCTCTGCACCACCAAGACATTCGGTGACATTGTCGCCAGTGAGCTCGATATGAATGCCGCCTGGCCATGTGCCTTCGGCGCGATGAGCGTTAACGAAGCCAGTGATCTCACGAATGATGTCATCAAAGTGGCGGGTCTTGCGACCATTTGGTGCGGTGAACGTGTTGGCGTGCATTGGGTCGCATGCCCACACAACTGGGTGTCCAGTGTCGCGCACAGCACGAAGCAGTGGACGCAATGCTTCTTCAACGTTGTCTGCGCCCATGCGGGTGATCAACGTGAGTCGTCCAGGAATACGCGATGGGTTGAGCGTCTCGCACAGGTTGAGAACGAAGTCGACGCTTGTGTCTTTGCCGATTTTGCAGCCGATTGGGTTGCCCACGCCGCGAAGAAACTCAATGTGCGCGCCGTCGAGTTGACGCGTGCGTTCGCCGATCCACAGCATGTGCGCACTGCAGTCATACCATCCGCCAGTCAATGAATCTTGACGGGTGAGTGCTTCTTCATAGCCCAAAATGAGTGCTTCGTGACTGGTGTAGACATCAACTTGATGTAATGCACTGTGAGTCTCGGTGTCGACACCACATGCGCGCATAAATGCGAGTGCGCGCTCGATCTCGGCAGCCACTTGCTCATAGCGCTGGCCTTCGGCACTTGTGGCCACAAATTCTTGGTTCCAGGCGTGCACTCGGTTGAGATCTGCAAAGCCACCCTTGGTAAAGGCGCGCAACAAGTTGAGCGTGCTGGCCGACTGGTGGTAGGCCTGCACTAAGCGTTCTGGGTTTGGTCGTCGAGCATCTTCGTGAGGGCTCGGGTCATTGACCATGTGTCCGCGAAACACTGGCAACTCAACGTTGCCAACTTTTTCGGTGTTGGCCGAGCGTGGCTTTGCAAACTGGCCAGCGATACGACCAACTTTGACAACAGGAACGCCCATCGAATAGGTGAGCATGACGGCCATCTGCAGAATGACGCGAAGCTTTTCGCGAATGTTTACTGCAGTGAACTCTTCAAAGCTTTCTGCACAGTCGCCGGCTTGCAATAGAAATGCGTTACCGCTTGCTACTTGACCTAATGCCGCCTGCAACGATCGTGCTTCACCCGCAAAAACGAGTGGGGGAAACGTGGCAATCTGCTTCAGCGCGCGCTCGAGGTCGCCTGTGTCAGGCCATTGTGGCTGTTGCACAGCAGGCATGCTCTGCCAAGATGAAGGTGTCCAGTTACGTGTCATAGGGCTCAGTACTTTCAGTGTACGAACCTGTCGTGTTGAAACCCAGCGGGTTTTAGACGGTCAGGAAATCGCCAGAATCTTCGCGCAATGAGTCAACTGCACGGCTCACAAGTCGGCGCGCGGCTTCGGCGGTAACGCCGAGTTCTTCGCCAACTTGACGGAAGCTCTTGCGCTCGCCGTCGTGCATGCCGAAGCGTGCCTCGACTGCGTAACGGCCGCGTTCGTCAAGTGTGTTGAGCAAGTTGTCAAGCAGATCGGTGTCAACCATCGACATCACGGCCTCTTCTGGGCTGATGTCGTCGTTTGGCACCAAGTCGCCAAGAGTTGCGTCACCGTCATCACCGATGGTCTTGTCTAGCGAGACCGGGGTAGTGAGGCGGTGCAATTCGGCGTTCATTGCATCGAGACCTTCTGCATCGCCAGAACCCTGACGAAGTGCTGCACGCAATGTTGCTGAGCGATCACCAGGAATACGGATGAGGCTGGCCTTCTGGTCGAGCGCGCGGCCGATGGCCTGACGGATCCAGAATGTTGCGTAGGTCGAGAATTTGAAACCACGGCGCCAGTCAAACTTGTCGACGGCGTGC
>JAQCJO010000068.1 GCA_027592925.1 Actinomycetota bacterium
TATGGGAAGTTGCCTGTTGGCTTCAACAGATCGAAACGAATGGTGTTCTCGTCAACCTTGACTACGCCCTCTGGAAGAAGAGTTCCCTCAAAGTTTCCCTTTGAACGAGATGGGTCTGCCGTAAAGATTGCTGTGAAGGTGTACACAATGTCGTCCACGGTAAGTGGCGTTCCGTCGTTGAACATCACGCCTTCGCGGATCTTGAACGTCCAAGACGTTGCGTCTGCGTTTGATTCCCAGCTCTCGGCGATACGTGGCTCAAGAGTTCCGTCTGCCAACTGGAAGCACAACCATTCACCAACGTTGCTGAGAATGTAAAGACTTCCGTCTGATGTTTCCCAAGGAGCAGCTGGGTGCACTTGCTTGCCGGTTGCAACGCGCAATGTGGTTCCATTAATGCCTACTGAGGCACCTGAATCATCATCTCCACCGCACGCAGACAAACCGATGACTGCTGCACCTGCAGAAGCAGCGGCAGCACCTTGAATAAAGCGACGACGAGAAATCTTCGACGCAACAACTTCCTGGATATCTTCATTAATTTCTGACATGTACTTCCCCCTGTTTGGTAATTGGTAACGGTACTTTAGCCATAATTATTCGGGTTATGCCAACTTTCAGCCAGCCAAACGCGATCTAACAACCAAATTTTGGGAGTTTTTACTTGAGCAGGCTGGAGGGGGTGACAGCGAGGGCAGAACTGAGCCGCACAAGGGTGTCGAGAGCAGGGGAAAAATGGCCATTTTCTATTCGATTAATGGTCTTTCGGTCGACTCCTGCTAATTCGGCAAGGCGGGCCTGGCTGAGATCGTGCTTGGCTCGCAGGCTGAGTAGGCGGTCGGCAAGCTCGGTACGCATGTTTTGGACATCGCGCTTGAGCACTGTCTCGCTTGGCTTGGAAACAGACTTTGGGGAAGGTTTTGCTGTTGATTTTGATGCAGTCTTCGTCATGCCTTAAATAGTACTAATTGGCAAGTCGTGATGCATTGTTGAGAACACAAGTCACATCAGAAATCGTAAGCAAAGCGACAATGTGCAGAAATTGGGGTAGCGAGAAACTGCAATCAGTTTGGCGGACCAAATTGACGGTCGCCTGCGTCGCCAAGACCGGGGACGATGAATGCGTGCTCGTTGAGTCGCTCGTCAACCGATGCGGTCACGATGTGCAAGGTCATTCCTGATTTTTCGAGGTAAGCAATGCCCTCAGGCGCTGCAAGCACGCAAGCGATGGTAAGAGGTTGCGGTGCGCCGCGAGCAGCAAGAATTTTGCAACCGTGTTCGAGTGAGCCACCAGTTGCGAGCATCGGGTCGAGCACGATGCAATGGCGACCATCGAGACGTGCAGGAAGTTTTGCAACATATTCACTTGGTTCGTGAGTGACTTCATCGCGTTGCACACCGACAACAGCAATGTCTGCATCTGGCAACAACTCCATTGCTGCAGGCAGCATGCCAAGACCTGCGCGAAGGATTGGAACGAGAACTGGTCGCTGTGCGATTTGGAGTCCATCTGTTTCGCACAGCGGAGTCGTAGCTCGAACCTTTCGCGTTGGCACTGAACGTGTGGCTTCGGCGATCACAATCAGTGAAAGCCTGCGCATCTCGGCGCGGAAGACTTGGTTGGACGAATTTTGGTCGCGCAGGTTGGTGAGGGCTTCGGCTGCGATTGGGTGATCAACAATGGTGACGGTGACGGGCATACCTACCATCTTGGCTGATCGGTAGGGTTTTAACCAATGGAAAGTTCAGTCAACCCAAGCAAGCCCGAGCAAATGGGGCGAATAGAGATTCGCGTTGCTCATACGGCTGTGGATTCGGCTTTGATTGCCGAGTTGTTTGATCAGGTCTGGGACGTGAAATCAATGGTTTCTCCAGAGATCATGACCGCAAGCCTGCACAACGGCGGCTACGGAAGTGTCATATATATAGGCAGCAGGCCAGTTGGGGCAGCCTTTGCTCTTGTGGGCAGGGCGCTACCGGGATTGACTGGCCCAAACCTTCATTCACATGCAACGGGAGTGTTGCCCGAATTTGTTGGCAAGGGCATTGGCGAGATGATCAAGAGGCATCAGTGGGACTGGGCAAAAGAATACGGTTTTGACACTATTACATGGACATTTGACCCACTTGTGCGACGCAACGCCCATTTCAATGTGATCAAGCTTGGTGCGACGGTGCTTGGGTATCACCAAAACTTTTATGGCGAACTTGATGACGGCATTAATGCGGGAGAGCAAAGCGATCGGGTGCTGGTGCGTTGGAATGTTGCTGGTGTTGCTGCGCCACAAGCAAACACATTTGTTGAACCAACACAGACTGCAGTTGTTATCGAGACACCAGCCGACATTGAGCAGTTGCGCAAGACTGATCGGGTGCATTCTGATAGGTGGAGGGCAAGGCAACGAGCAGCGTTTGAGTCTGCACAACTTGCAGGTTTGCGTGTGGTTGGATTGAGCAACGATTTTTCGTATGTACTAGATATGCAAGATGAAACTCATGAAACAGATGGGGCATTGTGACAATCCAACATATTGAAATTAGGCGAGCGCATATCAATCTCGTTTCGCCATTCCGCACTTCATTTGGAGTAGAGGTCGATCGCGATCTCTTATATGTGCATGTTGTTGGCAGCGACGAAGAAGGGTGGGGAGAGTGTGTGGCGATGGCCGCACCGTTGTATTCGTCTGAATATGTTGACGGCTGCGATGAAGTGATCACGAGGTACTTGTTGCCAATGATTACTCCAACCATGACGGCTCAAGAGTTTGTCTTGGCGGCCTCAAGCATTCGGGGTAACTTCATGGCCAAAGCCGCAGTAGAAACCGCACTTCTTGATTATCGATTGCGCCGCGACAAGATATCGCTTGCTACTTTTTTGGGAGCGACCCAAACACGCGTTGCATCTGGTGTTTCGGTAGGTATTCAGTCAACGACTGAAGAACTCTTGGAAACGGTGAGCGGATATCTCGCGCAAGGGTATGTGCGTATCAAACTCAAAATTGAGCCGGGCCTTGATATTGAGCGCGTGCGTGCCGTGCGCGAAGCGTTTGGGGATGACATGTTGTTGCAAGTGGATGCCAACTCGGCGTACACGATTGATGACGCATCACACCTCGCAAAGCTCGATGAATTCAATTTGCTGTTGATTGAGCAACCACTACCTGAAGAAGATTTGATTGGTCATGTTGAACTGAGTAAAAAGGTAGGGACGCCAATTTGTTTGGATGAGTCGATCACAACTTTTGATGTCGCTCGTGGCGCAATAGATATTGGTGCGTGCTCAATCATCAACATCAAGCCTGGGCGGGTTGGTGGATATTTGGAATCAAAAAAGATTCATGATTTGTGTGTGTCGCGTGGCGTACCCGTGTGGTGCGGGGGAATGCTGGAAACCGGCATTGGTCGTGCTGCAAACTTGGCGCTTGCAGCATTGCCGGGATTTACGTTGCCAGGTGACACGTCGGCGTCGTCACGATATTTCACGCAAGATGTGACCGAACCATTTGTGCTGCGCGATGGCTACATTGATGTGCCAAACACAGTTGGGATTGGCGTGCGACCAATAGCCGACGTGCTCGATGCAATGTCGTCGAAGTCGACGAAATTTGTAGTTTCGCGTTAATTGGTAAGTTCAAGTACTACTGCAGCTTCGGGAAGTCCTTTTGATTTTCCAAAGCGTGATCCGAACCACAAGTAGATTGAAAATAGTTTGTATGTCAGTCCATACTTGTGGGCAATTGCATCTCGCACTTGTTCAGCTCGTTCGTGCAATACGACCGATGCGGTGCAGTTGTAGATAGTTGCGCCAGGTGGAATCACACCTTTGACATTGCAAGATTGAATGGTTGCTCGCGAAGTATGGGCGAGTCGCTTGGCTTTGCCTGACGTGCTTTCAATGGTGAAGCCGTATCCATCTTCAAAAGGTGCAATCCAAACGGGTGTCGCAATGGCCTTGCCAGATTTGCGATACGAGACAAACGAAACGTATTTGGCGTTGTCGATCTCGGGATTGTGGGCTTGAGGCGTCATAGCTATTTGTCGGGGAGGGGGGACTTGAACCCCCGGCCTCCTGGTCCCAAACCAGGCACGCTACCAACTGCGCCACTCCCCGGGCTTGAACATCCTAGCGATGTGGATTAGTGATGAGACGCGAGTGAAGTCACAACCTGCAGCAATCGTGAAACATCGTCGCTGTTGACATATCTCGTGATTCCCGCGCGCACAACGCCACCGCTTTCAGTGAGACCGAGTTGGTCGACTGCCTCGACTGCGTATGAACTGCCAGACCACACGGCAATGTGGGCATCGGCAAGAACTTGTGCAACATGATCGGGATGGTGACCTTCAATAGTGAAAGAAACAGTGGGGACACGACCCGAGAGGGTTGGAATACCCCAGACCTTGACGTTCTTCATTGCCAGTAATCCAGAAAGTAGTGGCGAAAAAATCTCGTTCTCGTACGTCATTATCTTTTGCATGTCTTCTTCGAGCAAGAATCGCGCAGCGGCTTCGACTGCTGCAATGCCTTCAAAGTTTGGAGTGCCAGTCTCGAACCTGCGCGGACCAACATTTTCTGCAGGGCGAACTTTGGCAATTGGCAGAGAATTCAGCAAGTCGGGATCCACACACAACACGCCGGCGTGTGGGCCATACCACTTGTATGGCGAAGTGGCCAACACATCGCAACCAAGTTGTGCGATATCGATAGGGCGATGCACTGCTAAGTGCACTGCATCGACAAAGACTCGCGCGCCGACGTCGTGCGCGGCATCGATGATTGGCTTGAGATCTGGCGCTGTACCAAGCAAGTTGGATGCGCCAGTGATGGCAACCCACTTGGTGTTGGGTGTAATCATTTTGAGCATTGCTTCTGTGTCGAGCATGAATGTTGTGGTACTAAATGGTGCGAGCACGTGTTCTGCTCCAGAGAGTTCACATGCAATGCGCCACGGAGAAACGTTGGCATCGTGGTCAAGTTTGGTTCCAACAACTCTGTCACCAGGTTTGAGGGTGCGAGCAACAGCGCGAGTGAACGCCATCGTCATCGTGGTCATGTTGGCGCCGAAGCAAATGCCCTCTGGGTCTGCACCAAACAATGTGCCAACAACTTGGCGTGTGCGGTCGAGTAGGGCATCGCAATCGTTGGCAGAAGAAAAATATCCACCCGTGTTGGCGTTTGATCCACCAGCAGCGAAGTCGCTCATCGCACGAATTGCCGCGTCAACCATCTGTGTGCCTGCTGGCCCATCGAAGCGAGCCCAGTTATTGCTGGCACCAGGAAAACGAGTACGAAGATCGACTGGTGTTGTCATAGCGCGAACTGTATTACAAGTTGGCTGAATATTTGTACGTTACGAAGCGCGCTTGGCGGCGCGCTCAAGACGGCGAGCAGTCTTGCCAATCGGCGCAATGTTGCGGTGGTCTAGATCGCCTACTTCGGTGCCATTTGCAAAACGCACGCGATAGCGCAGCCAATTGAAACCATTGGCCAAAATGACTTTGCCCTCGCTGCCAGCTGGCAACCCTTCTAGATCGACAGTGAGTTGCACAGTGTCACCGTTTTTGAGGTCGATCTGGCCGGTATGCGGTGTGGCAAGTGAATGTGGTTTCCATGAGGCTGTCACAACTGAAAAGGGTACACTTTGCGCTCTGTGAAAAGCATCATTGAGACCCTCCAGGGCAACAAAGTCAAACTGTCAGTGGAAATTGACGAAGTCGAATTCGATCGAAACATCGATAAGGCCTTCCGCAAAATCGCAAATGAGATCCGTATTCCTGGGTTTCGTCAAGGCAAGGCTCCGCGACAATTGTTGCAAGCCCAGATCGGACTTGGCGCCGCGCGGTCGCAGGCGATTCAAGATTCCATCCCAGAGTATTTGGCACAAGCCGTGCGCGAGCATGATGTTGACCTGATTGCGACCCCGCAGATTGAAGTGACAAAGGGTGAAGAAGATGGCGTCGTCAGTTTTGATGCAACGTGTGAAGTACGACCAATTGTGACTGTGCCTGGCTACAACGGCCTGCGCATTGAACTTCCAGCGCTGCTTGTTAAAGAAGAAGACGTCGACGATGCGATGAAGTCTGAGCGTTCACGACATGGTGTGCTCAAAGATGTAGAAACTGGTCGCGCGATTGCAAAAGGCGACCATGTGTCGCTCGACTTGAGCGGAACTCGCGAAGGTACTCCAGTGCCAGGTCTCAACGTTGAAGACTGGGCGTACGAAGTTGGTAAAGGTTGGGTGTCTGCAAGCTTCGACGAGAAATTGGTCGGCGAAAAGTTGGGATCAACTATTTCGTATTCCGAAGCACCAAATGGAACGACCGACATTGCCGAGATGACTGTCGTTGTAAAAAAAGTGCAAGAGATGGTGCTCGATGAATTGACCGACGGGTGGGTTGCCGAGCATGTTTCAGAATTTGAAACAGTTGACGCATGGAAGGCTTCGTTGCGCAAGCGTCTCGAAGAGATCAAACTCAATCAGACACGCAGCGTGTTTGTTGAGCGCACCACTGCTGCGTTGGCAGAACTCGTGACGATCGAAATTCCTGAAGCAATGATTGCCAGCGATTTGCAAGCAAGAGTGCGCAACACTGTTGAACAGTTTCAGTCGCAAGGTGTTTCGATTGATCAGTGGTTGTCTGCAACTGGTCAAACCACAGAGGGCTTCATCGAAAATTTGCGCACCGAGTCGCAAAAAGCAGTGAGGGTTGATCTTGCACTACGTGCAGTAGCGGTTGCTCAAGCGATTACCGCCAGCGAAGATGACATCGATAGAGAAATTGAGCGCATTGCGCTGCAAGTTGGCCGCAAGGTCAATCAAGTGCGCAAGGCCTACCAAGACAACGATGCATTGACTGAACTGGCTGCCCAAATTCACAAATCGCAAGCCGTCGATTGGTTATTGCGCAATTCAAGCCTGGTAGACCCAGAGGGCAACGCAATCAATGCTGACGACCTATTTGGTGATGAGTCACAAGGGAATTCCACCGAATAAGCAAGCCGTGCAACTACTATTTAGTTTCTAGGAATGAGACAATCGGTGGTGCAGTTGGCTACCGACTAGACACTTTGCAGGGAGACGGCGTTATGCGTGAAGAGAATGTGATGCGGAACTATTACGTTCCCAATGTCACCGAGCAGACCAGTCGTGGAGAGCGCACGTCTGACTTGTACAGCAGGTTGCTGAAAGAGAACATTATTTTCCTTGGAACTCCAATTGA
>JAQCJO010000069.1 GCA_027592925.1 Actinomycetota bacterium
GGTGGTTATGCAGCTGAGAGCGCGGCGCGTTCGATCGCTGCTGGTCTGGGACTAAAGCCCGATCGGTTAGACGCATCTATTGGAGTGTTGTCGGGTGGCGAACGTAGGCGTGTTGAGCTGGCGAGAATTTTGTTTGCTGGTAGTGACACGTTGTTACTAGACGAACCAACCAACCACTTGGATATTGATGCTAAGACTTGGTTGTTGGGGTTCTTGCGCGAGTATCGCGGAGCGTTGTTGGTGATTAGTCACGACTTGGAATTGCTCGACGAAGCAATCACACGCGTGTTGCACCTTGACAGACCACAAGAAGAATCTGTTGGATCAATTGTCGAATACCGTGGCACGTACACCCAGTATTTGTCATCTCGTGCCGCTGACGAAGCACGACGCGCCAAGAAAGCATCGATGCAAGAAAAAGAAATGGCTCGTTTGCAGGGTGTAGTCGATCGTTTTGGTGCCAAGGCATCAAAAGCTGCGATGGCACACAGCATCGAAAAACGCATTGCACGCATTGAAGACACCAAAGTCGAAGGCCCCACAAAAGATAAGAAACTTAAAGTTCGTTTTCCTGAACCACCAACTGCCGGACAAACAGTGATCACGGCGACAGGATTGCGAAAGACATTTGGTGGGCCAGACATCTTCCATGATGTGAGCTTTGACTTAGGTCGCGGCGAGCGGTTGTTGGTGCTTGGTCTCAACGGTGCGGGCAAGACAACACTGCTACGAATGCTTGCGGGCGAAAGCAAATCTGATGGTGGCGAAGTTGAGTTTGGGTATCAAGTAACAACTGGGTATTTTGCCCAAGAGCACGACAATCTTGACCCTGAAGCATCGCTCATTGATCACATGCGCAGGCACGCACCTGTACGCCTCGGACTTACCGAAACAGACTTGCGCGGAATGCTCGGAATGTTTGGATTGTCGGGCACCAAAGTCTTTCAAGAGTCGGCAACGTTATCGGGTGGAGAAAAAACCAAACTTGCGCTTGCCATGTTGATGGTCGGTCGTAACAACTTGTTATTTCTTGATGAGCCAACAAACAACCTTGATCCACCGAGTCGTCAGGCCGTAGCCGATGCCTTGTCGGCATGGAAGGGTGCGATCATTTTGGTGAGTCACGACACCGAATTTGTGGAGCAACTTGCACCAACCAAAGTGCTGCTCATGCCCGACGGCCAAGTGGATTACTTCAGCAATGAGTGGCTCGATTTGGTGAGCCTCGCTTAGTTTTTACAAGCTAGCTCTTGCAGGTTGTTCCGCTGACTGGCACGGTCAGATTGATGAGATATGAATCAACCGCAGTGTTGATACAGTCGCCGTACCCAGTGTGTTGGTTGGCTTCGACAATTAACAAGACTCCTTGTTCAAGGGCCGCGGCCATCTTGCGTGTCGATGCCAGTGGAGTTGCAGGGTCACCTGTTGTACCAATCACAATTATTGGGCCAGCACCCTTGCCGTTTGCGTCAACCTTCGTTGCTGGTTTCACTGGCCAGAGCGCGCACGAGTATCCGTATCCAAAGTTGGCGCCAAATCGGGGAGCAGCAGCAATAAACGCTGGCACGGCAGCATCAACTTGCTCGATGCTTGTTGCGCCTGGATCATCTAAACACGAGATTGCGAGGAATGCTTCGAGCTCGTTGCCGTAACTGCCGTCGTCTTTGCGCTGATAGTAATCGTCGTACAACTTCAACAATCCTGCACCGTTACCTTTTTGGGCAGCTGCCAACGCGTTTTCAAGTTGCGGCCAGTAGTAATCGGAATACATTGCTTGAGCAACCGCAGTGAATGCAACACCTTGAGTGACCGGCGTGCGGTCGGCACTGACGACTAGTGGTTTGGCATCGAGTTCAAGAAGCAGGGAGTCAAATGTGGCCTCTGATTTGCCACCGTTATAAAACTCACACGCTTTGTTTTTACTGCATGCTGCGAGAAACGTTGCAAGTTGGCCTTCAAAGCCCTTGGCTTGGGCCATTCCCACCTCGGTAGAGGTTGATTGTGGATCAACTGCTCCATCCAACACTGCTGCACGCACAGTTTGCGGAAACATGGTGGCCCATGTCGCTCCGAGTTCTGAGCCATACGAAAAGCCGGAAATATGAAATCTTGTCTTCGCCCAGTGCTTGGCGAATGCTGTTCATATCGGTTGCGCTTGCTTTCGTCGATATATAGGGGAGAATCTCGCCGGAGTTGGCCATGCACTCGTCATTGAATGCTTGTGAAGCATCGATGAGTGCTTGTTTTTCTTCTGGGGTATCTGGCGGAGAGTCGATGCCAAAGTATTGGTCGTAGTCGTCGACACAATCAACAGCCGGAGTGCTCTTACCAGTTCCACGTGGGTCCCACGCAATGATGTCGAAATGATCGGTGATGTCGGTGCTGAAGTAATACGACGAATCGTCTGCGAGTGAACTGCCACCGAAACCGGGGCCACCCGGGTTGACCATCATTGATCCAATGCGAAGCGAAGGGTTTGTGGCAGGGCGCAACTTGACGTAGAGCGAAAATGTGCCGACACTTGGATCGTTGTAGTCGTATGGAACGTCAAGTGTGCTGCACTGAACCGAAGTGGTCGATGCCGAATTGTCGCAGGCTTTCCAGACGAAATTTACTGACGCCAACGAAGCCGCACTAGTAGTTGGTGCTGAACCAGTTGAGTCCGAATTTGTTGTACTACTTGAGCCACAGCCCGCAAGCACAAGCAATGCTGCAATTACCGCACCGTGAGTGAACTTGTGCAACACCTGCGAGCGAAAGTTCATTGCTTCAGCCTAGAAGAAGACTTGTCACGCGCACGAGTGAAGTAGTGACATTGCCTTAGCCTGACATCATGCGAATGGGCCCTCATCACCTCATACCCGGCGATAAGTCGGCGATTGCGGGTACAAAAGTGAACCGTTCGTCGATGCGTCGAGTAGCGGTATTTGCTCGACCATATTCAAGCTCAATTATTGGATTTCTGATTTCGATTCTTGTCGCTGCGGCCATTGCGCTCGTTCCCCCGCTGTTATTTCGCACCATCGTTGACACAGCGATCCCAGCTGGAGACAAGCGACGCATTGTTGTTCTGACCATTATTTTGGTTGTCGTCGCGATGGGCGACGCAATTCTGTCAATTGTGCAGCGATGGTACTCATCACGCATTGGTGAAGGCTTGATTTACGACTTACGCGTTGCGTTGTTTGACAAAGTGCAAAACATGCCGGTCGCCTTTTTTACGCGCACACAAACTGGTGCACTGATCAGTCGACTCAACAATGACGTGGTTGGCGCACAAACTGCAGTAACTGGCACACTCGGCAGCGTTGTTTCAAACGTGGTGGTATTAGTGACAACACTTGGCGCAATGCTTGCGCTCGAGTGGCGGCTCACCGTGCTCTCACTTGTAGTGCTGCCCGTGTTCATTATCCCCGCCCGTCGTGTTGGTGTGCGACTGCAAGACATCTCGCGCGAACAGATGGGGCTCAACGCGTCGATGAACACGCAGATGACCGAGCGGTTCAATGTTTCTGGCGCAATGCTTGTCAAGCTGTTTGGTCGACACCGTGAAGAAGTGGATGCCTTTAGTGGTCGTGCGTCACGCGTGCGCGACATTGGTATTACTGGTGCAATGTATGGCCGCGTATTTTTTGTCGCGCTCGGTTTGGTTGGTGCGCTTGGTGCTGTAGCCATTTATGGCGTAGGGGCATTTATGGTTATCTCTGGTGGCATCACCATTGGCACTCTCGTTGCAATGGCCGCATTTGTACAGCGCATTTATCAGCCGCTTACGGGCCTGACTAATGCTCGACTTGAAGTGATGACTGCACTCGTGAGTTTTGAACGCGTATTTGAAGTGCTCGATGCGCCAGTGGCAATTACTGATCGCCCTCGTGCCATTGACATTGTCAAACCGCTTGGCAACATCGAGTTTGATCACGTGGCGTTTCGTTACCCACCTGGTGCAAGTGTATCGATTGCTTCACTTGAGTTGGCTGGTGTGATGCAGGGTTCAGACCCCGACACAGACGTATTGGTAGACGTGTCATTACGTGTAGACGCTGGCTCCACCGTGGCCATCGTTGGCACAAGTGGTGCCGGCAAGACCACACTCGCCATGTTGATCGCGCGCATGTATGACGTAACCAGCGGGTCTGTGCGCCTGGATGGCAACGATGTGCGCGACCTGACCGGTGTTTCGTTGCGCGCGGCCATTGGTGTGGTGTCTCAAGACCCACACATGTTTCACGAAACAATCAAATCAAACCTGTTGTATGCCCGGCCGAATGCAACAAGCGAAGAGATGGTCAACGCTTGTAAGCAAGCACAAATCCATGACGTGATCGCATCGCTCCCCGACGCCTATGACACCGTGGTTGGTGAGCGTGGCTATCGCCTTTCGGGTGGAGAAAAGCAGCGCTTGGCCATTGCTCGCCTACTGCTCAAAGACCCAGCCGTGATGATCCTTGATGAAGCAACTAGCCATCTCGACAACGAGAGTGAAGTCTTGGTGCAACAAGCACTTGAAGCTGCGATGCATAACCGCACTTCTATTGTGATTGCACACAGACTTTCAACTATTCGTGATGCCGACCGCATCGTGGTGCTCGACCAAGGTCGCGTGACCGAGCAAGGCACGCACGACGAATTAATGGCACTCAACGGTTTTTATGCATCCCAGGTACGGGCTGGGGGTAACTTTGCAGACTGAAGAAGATCCAACACTTTCCGTCAGCCAATTTATTGACGTGGTCAATGGCGTGTTGAAGAACGCTTTTGGTGCAGGCGTGTGGGTGCAGGGAGAGATTGAAGGCTTCAACGGACGCGGCAAGCACACCTATTTCAACATCGTCGAGCGCAGTGGCGACAAGAAAGCCTCGCTCAATGTGGCGGTATGGGAGTTCAGTCTGAAGAAAATGAAACCGCTGCTCGATCAGCATCGCTTGACACTTGCCGACGGAATCAAAGTGCGGTTGTTTGGTGTTGGCGACATCTACCCTGAGCGCGGTTCATTTAGTTTTAAGGCGTCCAACATCGACCCACGCTTTACGCTCGGTGATTTGGCCGGCCAGCGCGACGAGATCGTGCAACGCCTCAAGAAGAATGATCTCTATGACGCCAACCGTCGCATGGAGCTGCCAGTGGTTCCGCTACGTATTGCGCTGATCACCAGTGTTGGCAGCGCGGCACATGCAGACACATTGCACGAACTCAAAAATTCGGGGATTGGTTTTGAGATTTTTGTGCATGATGTGCGCGTGCAAGGCGATGCAGCGGTACCAACAATTGTGGACGCCATTGCGCGGATGGGCCGTCGTGACGACATCGACATTGTGATGTTGGTGCGCGGCGGTGGATCAAAAGTTGATCTGCTGGCCTTCGATTCCGAAGAGATCTCGGCCGCGATTGGTAAGTGCGCCAAACCGGTATTTACGGGCATTGGTCACGAAATCGATTTCAGCATTGCTGACGAAGTTGCCTACCGCGCGTTTAAAACACCAACTGCGTGTGCTGCGGGAGTGGTTGAAGTTGTTACGGCATTTGTGCAAGCAACCGAACAGGCATGGACCGAGATCGCGAGCAATGCAAGCGAACTCTTGCAAGCAGCGGAACACAATTTGAGCGAGACAGCAATAGGTGTGAAGAACCTGGTGACCACCGCACTCACCCGCTCGTTGAGCAATTTGGACGTGAAGGCAGACAGAGTGCGCCGCCGCCCAGGCGAAGTACTTGGTGTTGCAACCATGACAGTGAAGGCAATTGCCGACAGAGTGCGACTACTTGACCCAGTCAATACCATGGCCCGTGGGTGGTCGATCACTCGCAATGACAAAGGTGAAGTGGTGCGCAGTGTGAAAACGTTGTCAGTTGGGCAACAACTGGTTACTTCATTTGCAGATGGGTCTGCAATGAGCGCTATCGAATCGATTGAGAAAGAGGGAAAATAGTGGCATCATCAAAAAAGCCAGCGTCTAGTGCAGCAAAGGCGAGCACGCTCGACGAAAACACTGGCTACGCAGAAGCGATTGAAGAACTTGAATCAATCTTGGCCGAACTCGAGAGCGACGACGTAGACGTGGATGAACTTGCCGAACATGTGCAACGTGCATCGCAACTGATTGAGTTGTGCCGTGAGCGAATTGGCAAAGCAAAACTGCGTATTGAAGAAGTCGTCTCGCAGCTTGAAGCTGACTAAGTAGAGAGTTATTGCAATGATTGCGCCAAAGGCCCCACAGTCACTTGCGCACATTGCTGCGCGAGTAGACACGAGGCTGCGCACATTGCTCGATTTGGAGCATGCCCGTTGGACAGAGATTGATGAAGACCTTGGTCCCCCACTAGCCGAGATCAGCCGACTGGTGCTCACCGGAGGCAAGCGACTTCGTCCAGCATTTTGCACATGGGGTTTTGTGGGTGCGGGTGGCGATGCTGACGACCAACGCGTTATCGATGCAGGTGCCGCACTTGAGTTGCTACATGCATGTGCGTTGTTTCACGATGACGTCATGGACGGGTCTGCAACTCGTCGCGGCGAATCAACGACCCACGAGCGATTTGCTCAGCAACACGCAGCCAGCGAATGGGCGGGCGAGTCACGACGTTTTGGTGAAGGAGTTGCCATCTTGGTTGGTGATTTGGTGCATGTGTATGCCGACCAGTTGTTGCAAGGCGAGCCACATGCTGCATGGCACGTGTGGAACGAAATGCGCATCGAACTCAATGTTGGTCAGTACCTCGACATGCTTGGATCGGCGACAAGCGAACGAAGCCGCGTAAAAGCAGAACGCGTGTGCAGATATAAGAGCGCAAAGTACACGATTGAGAGACCACTGCATCTTGGTGCTGTGCTTGCAAACCCTGATCGGGCAACCGAATTGATGGCGACATTTTCGGCATATGGTCTCCCCCTCGGCGACGCATTTCAGATGCGCGACGATGTGCTTGGTGCATTTGGTGACACTGCAACAACCGGCAAGCCAGTGGGCGATGATTTACGCGAAGGCAAACCAACTCCCCTGATGGCAATTGCTACCGAACATGCCAATGCTGCTCAGTTGCAAGTGCTGCAACTTGTTGGTCATGCGCGATTGACCGATTCTCAAGTGACGGATGTTCAACGTGTGATCCGTGAGACCGGCGCACTGGATCAGCTTGAGGCCGAGATTTCGAATAAAACCGACGAAGCAATTGCGGCAATTCAACAAGCCCCAATAACCGAT
>JAQCJO010000010.1 GCA_027592925.1 Actinomycetota bacterium
CGTGGGCATTGACGGCATACGGCGGCCAAATCATATGCGGGCCTTCCCACGTATCGTCATAACGCATCGCCCATTCCTCTGGTGTGTCAAATGGTTCGTGCGGATCAAACTCGTCGACGAACAACATGAAGCGCTCGCCATTGGCGCGGTGATGCGGAGAATCCTCAATCAACCACTTGGTGGCGGCCTGCATGGTGCGAGGGCCTGGGTAATCTTCTTCACCTTTAAACCATCCACGCGAGTTGTCGTAGTGCGTGTGGCCTCTACCAAATGTCGGCGCACCAATCCAGCTCGCATCGGGGCGTGTCTTCCACGCATCACTTTCGTGACCGCGCTCATACGACCACGCGGTGAAATCGGAGTGGAAGTTTTCTCCACCAACTTCAAAAAGGTGCGGGTGATCGGTGATCAGGTTTGTCACGACGCCTACACGACGAAGCGCAACAGTGATCGCTTCTTCCCAGATTTCAATCGAGCCCCATGGCTTCCACAAAAAGTCCCATGCGCCAACCAGAATGTCGTGTCGAGCAGGGATGCACGGCAGCGATCCGGTGTGGTGGTTGGTGAATTTGAGTGAGCGAGCTGCAAGACGATCGATATTTGGCGTGTCGAATGATGTGCCGCCATATGTACCAAGCTCGTGGCGATTGAGACTATCGAGCAACAGCACGATCACGTTTTTGGGTTGCTGTGCTACGGGCATGTTCATTGCAAAAACACTATTGGTTGCGAGCGCGTCTCGTGCACTCCCAAATAGACGAGTGCTCCAATCACGAACACAGCACCGACACCCTGTTGCAGGCTGAATATTTCATTAAGGAACAAGATTCCAGCGACAATGTTGAGCACAGGTTCAACTGTATTGACGACTGAGGTGGTATTTGGGCCAAGAATCTTGAGTCCGGCAAACAGGGTTGAGGTGCTGAGTACGGTCGAAAAAATGGCAAGAGTACCAATCCAGACCCAGCCTGATGTTTGTTGTGGAAACGTCACTGGGGTGGAAGACGGAGCAAGCAACCAGTAGAGCCAAAAAGCCGTAGCTGCTCCGGTCATCACAAAAGTTACACCGGTGTAGAGGTCAGTTTTCTTAAACGCGCGCGATCCACTCAGTGTGTAAAACGTGTAGGTGAGTGATGAAAGCAGTACCAAGATGACGCCTTTTGTTGTGGCATTGCCTGGTTGACCAGCAGTGATGGCAACACCGATCATCGCTGAGATGAGTGAAAAAATAGTTTGTCGTTGCGGTTTCGTCTTAAATACTGCCCAACCAATAAGTACAACAAATACAGGGTAGATATACCAAATGACGATGGAGACTCCGGTTGACATGTTTTCGATGGCGGTGAAGTAGAAAAACGCGGCACCTGAATAGCCGATTGCTCCTAGCAAGAACAGGTCAAACATCAAGCGAGGTTTTGGCCAGACACGTTGGCCGCTTGAAAATTGGCGAATCAGCAACATCAATATTGCGGCGATGGTGAAACGCACGATGAGCACGCCGACGGTATTGGCGCCAGATTCGTACGCACGCTTTGAAAATGTTGGTGCCATCGAGAAGCCCAAGCTGGAGAGGAAAACTAACGCGAAGCCAAGCGCGCGCTGGTTCTTGAGCATTGCTCAAATCTAGTTGCGATGAGATGATGGGTGGCGGGACTAAATTGGAAAGCAACCAAATGGACAATATGGCAAACGAACTATGGCGTAAATCGGCTCTTGAATTAGCGGCCGATATTCGATCAAAAAAAGTAACAAGCCGAGAGGTTGTAGACGCACACCTCGAGCGCATCGCGCAAGTCAATGGTCATGTCAATGCTGTCGTACGAGTGCTTGCTGATGAAGCCCGTGCAGGTGCAGACGCTGCTGACGCCGTGGTTAAGGCTGGCGATCAACTTGGCGTGTTTCACGGTGTGCCATTTACGATTAAAGAGAACATTGATGTAGTCGGTTACCCAACGACTCAAGGTATTCCTGCTCTTGCCCAAGCGATTCCTACGCTCAATGCACCTGCGGTAGACCGCATGCTTGCGGCTGGTGCAATCCCTATCGGCCGTACCAACTTGCCGGACCTCGGTCTACGAATCCACACCGACTCGACCTTGTATGGCCGTACAAAAAACCCGTGGAAGTCTGACCGCACAGCCGGTGGCTCAAGTGGCGGTGAAGGCGCTGCACTTGCGAGTGGCATGTCACCAATTGGACTCGGCAACGATATTGGTGGATCGCTTCGCAACCCTGCGCACTGTTGTGGCATTGCATCAATCAAGCCATCAACTGGAGTGATTCCTGATGCAAATCAATTCCCAATCGAAGATGTAGGACTGAGTTCGCAGTTGATGCTCAATCAAGGAGTGATGGCGCGCACGATTGCCGATGTGCGCGCAGGCTTATTGGTTGTTGCAGGTCAACACTCTCGAGACCCAACCAGTGTTCCTGCAATGCTCACCGATATCAAGCCTGGGCAAAAATTGCGCATTGCAGTGATGGCAACACCACCAGGCGGCAGCACACATGCCGGTGTCGCAGATGTGGTTCGCAAAGCAGCAGACGCATTGTCAAATGCTGGACATGACGTCGTCTTGGCAACGCCACCAGATTTTGAAATTGCATGCGAAGTATGGAAGGCACAACTGTACGGAGAGCTTGAGTTGCAGCGCCCGTTACTAGAGATGGTGATGGGAGAGGGCGGTCGAAAGTTTGTCGATCTCGCCACACTCAGTAGTACAAAAGTAGATTTTGCAGCGTGGGTAAATGCGCAACTGCAGCGAAACAGCCTTGGGCGCAAGTGGGGTCTGTGGTTTGACGAGTACCCGATCTTGCTTTGTCCAACATGGACACAGCCACCGTTTGTATTTGACTTTGATATCGAGAATGAAGCCAATGCACTAGCAACTGTTGAGTTGATGCGACCTGTGTTGCCAGCAAATTTGCTTGGACTTCCTGCAGTGGTGGTGCCGAGCGGAATGGCCGACTCGCTTCCAGTTGGAGTGCAGGTAATGGGTGCTCGTTACACCGACTTGCGTTGCTTATCAATCGCTGAACAGATCGAATCGGCGTGCGGTTTAGACACGCCGATCGATCCGATCAACTAGTTCTTAGAGCCTCTGATCGTCAGACAACAACGACGTTCTGGGCTTCTTCACCCTTGCGGCCCGGTGCAACGTCGAACTCTACGGCTTGCCCCTCGAACAAAGACTTGTAGCCTTCGCCCTTGATGTTGGAAAAGTGTACGAATACGTCTTCGCCACCATCACGTGAGATGAAGCCATAACCCTTCTCAGCGTTGAAAAATTTAACGGTACCTCGCATTGGATTTTCTCTTTTCTTTTCTTTTGATTTGATTTGTAACGAACTTGCCTACGTGGCAAATCCTTTACTAAGACTATGAGATTTTCTGACGGATAGCACATATTTTTTCAAGTCGGGCAAATTGACTGACACCTCAAGGGTCATGCCTTGAGCACAGACATCGGGTGCCAATTTGCACCAAGTATTCGCCTCTGACTCGCTCGCTACAAGGGTTTGAGCGAGTTTGGCATTCTTGCTCCAGCAGATCGAGAGGCAGTCAGTTGGGTGCACTAGACCCGATTCTCCCCAGATCGGCAAAAGATTTTCCCTGCGCACCCAGCGCGACAAGTCAAATAGTCTGTAGCGCGTACGGCTTGGGGGACTCGTGAACGAAGAAGTGCTGACGCGATCATTGCAGAAAAGATTTCCTGGACTGTGCGTAACTGAAATCTCGACGAGTCCGATTGGAACTGGTCAGATGGCCGACAGTTTGCGCGTGACCATGCATCACAGCGGAAATGATTCTGCACCAGCAACACTTATTGCCAAGGTTCCAAAAGCCAACGAAGCAAGCCGTGCGGCATCTCGCATGACTCGTTGCTATGAAGTGGAAACAAGTTTCTATTCAGAAATCCGCTTGGCTGTTGATGCCCGAATACCCGACTGCTATCACGTTGAATACTCGGCACATGACGACGAGTTTTTGTTACTTCTCGAAGATTTGGCTCCGGCACAGCAGGGTGATCAGTTGGGCGGTTGCAGTGTTGACGATGCAATGCTGGCAGTCACCGAGATGGCCAAGTTGCACGGCTCCTTATGGGAGAGCCCGTTGATACAAAACAAGGAATGGTTGCATCGCAACAGCAAAGATTCGGCGGAAATCACTTCGCAACTTTTGCAGGGCGTGTACCCGGCTTTTTGTCAACGTTTTGAAGGTCGCATCGATAGCGAAGTGGTGAAGGTCGGCCAACAGTTTGTAAATCAGTTTCCCACGTACTTTGCTGCCCAGCCCAAGCCGAACACAGTTGTGCATCGTGATTTTCGGTTAGACAATCTGCTGTTTGGGGAATGGGAAGGAAATCGTGGAGTCGCCATCCTGGATTGGCAGACAGCGTGCGACGGCGTAGCCATCAGCGATCTTTCATACTTCGTAGGGTCTGCGTTGTTGCAGAGCGTGCGGGTTGAAAATGAAAGGGCTGTGGTTGATCAGTATGTGTCGGTGCTCAATACCTATGGAATTGAACTCTCGAAAGAAGAGGCGTGGCGCCAATATCGGCTATTTTCGTTTGGAGGATTTGTGATGGCAATAGTTGCTTCAATGTTGGTGCAACAGACCGAACGGGGAGACGAAATGTTTATGGCAATGGCCAATCGACATGGTCAACAAATTTTGCAACTTGATGCGCAGAGCTTCTTATCATGAGCAGATTTACTCCGCTCGATGAACGCTTCGCGCACCAAATTCCGGAGCCGTTTCCAAACACAGTTACGTTCCATCACGAATGGCGCGAAAGCCTCTTTTTTGTGATGCAGCGACCCGATGGACCAGGCGATGTAGTGATTTCAACTCTTGCACATTTTCCAGCGAGGGGCGAGATGGACGCGCTGCAGTTGGGTCGGGTGGGTGGAAACCCATTGATCACCAAACATGTGCGAACTGTTGATGGCGACCAAGACATATTTAAAGTCGGTGGGGTCACGATTGACATTATTGAGCCACTCAAGAAGGTGCGACTTCAGGTTGTTGAATCGCCCGCAACATCGGCCACCCTTGACATCACGTTTACTGCCCGTACCCAGCCGTATCAATTGCGCCGTGGCGCGATGAAAGCAGGACATGAAGTTGTGTGGGATCAGTCGCACATGTTTCAGAGCGGCACATATAACGGTACCTACACATATAAAGGTCAGACACACAAAGTTGAAAACTGGTGGGGACAACGTGATCACTCATGGGGTATCCGTGCACACGGCAGATGCCCGATGTGGATGTGGCTGGCTATTCAGCTTCCAGAAGGGATGCTCGGTGTTTGGAATTGGGAGTATCCAAATGGCGCTCGCGTGTACACCGATGGATGCTTTGCACCGTCTGATGGCAGCGATCCAATTCCTGTCATTGGTTTTGAGCACGACTTGCAATGGCAAGACGAGAACGGAAACGAAACGTCGTATGACCGCTTTGGAGAAAATGTGCGCGGACTTGGTGGCGTAGTGCACTTCACATTGCAAGGAGGTCGAAAAATTACTGTTACCGCACAAGGTAAATGGGCGCAGCGCTACAGCGACATCACCAATCGCACAGGTGCTGCGCTCGGCGGTGGCTTAAACGAAATGGTGGTGACGACATCTGACGGCACAAAGGGAACTGCTATATATGAAGTGACGGGCAGTTGGCATCACAAGTATTTTCCGCTGGCACGAGGTGAACGTCTGCCGCCAAATGGCATCACGCCAGCCGAAGACGAAATAGCTCGCTAGATCTGTACTGGCAACTATTTGCCAGAGAGTGCAGCAACCACTGGCGCAAACTTTTTGATATCTTCGCCACCGACGATGACATACGAAAAACCCCAGCGCTCGCGACGAGCAATCAGGTCTTCAATCAGTTTTGAAGGAGGCCCCATGAGGGCAAATGGTGTTTCGGCAACCATCGACTCTGCGACACCCATGCCAGCAGCGAGTCGTGAGATTGCGCTGGCTGCATCATCGGTGATGTTGACCAGAAATGCACGAATATTCATCTCAACATGATTGAAACGATCGCCCGCAGTATCGCGAATGATGTCAACTTTTCCATCAACGGCCTCGGCGGTCATTGTTGAAATCGCTTCAGGTCCAACTGCACCTGCGCTCATAGTGGCATTGATACCAATGATGTCGGCTACTTGTGCTGCGTACGTCAGCACTCGCTTGCCACCGCCACCGATGAGGATTGGTGGGCAAGGTGCTTGCAATGGTTTTGGAAGTCCGTCGTAGTTGGTGATGGTGTAGTGCTTGCCAGCGTAAGAGAATGCACCTTGCCCGAAGCAACCTTTCATCACGTCGATACCTTCGATCATGCGATCAATGCGTAAGCCAAAGAGCTCGTATGGAATGCCCGATTGTTCGTAGTCGCTGATCATCCAGCCCGCACCGATGCCAAGTTCGAGTCGACCATCCGACAACAAGTCGATGGTCGCAAGTTCTTTGGCCAAGACAACAGGATGTTTGTAGTCGTTGTCCCACACAAGAGCGCCAACGCGAAGTTTGGTTGTTGCATCAGCGACGCTCATGAGTGCTGGGACTGGTGCGAGTTGATCGGTGAAGTGATCGGGCATGGTCAACACGTCGAACCCTGCAGCCTCAGTGCGCTTTGCAAGATCGATCCACGACTTGCGATCTGGTTGGGACGACGCCTGAACCCCGAAACGGAAAGGCTTGATGGGGAACTGTCGGGAAGAAGTCACGGGCAAAGAGTATCGTGGGAGGTGCCGTGAATCCCCAACTCAGGACGATCCAGCGCCTCCTCATCGTGATGTTGGCAGGTGCCTTAAGCATTACTGCCTTGGTCACTGCAATGGCCCCGCAAGTGTGGGGAGTGCTCAATGCGCACCGCCAAATACCGGTGCAACTGCCAGGTTTTGCGGGCTTGTCGCAGCGCAGCGTGCTGTTTGATGTTGCTGGCGAACAGATCGGTGTTTTTCAAAAAGAAAACACGCAAAAGACGCCTGTCGACAGTGTGCCGGTGGACGTGATTGCCTCAATCTTGGCCGTTGAAGATGCAGTTTTTTACAGTCACGATGGTGTCAACCTGCGCGCCGTCGTGCGCGCCACATTGGCCAATACACAGGGGTCGACTCGTCAGGGCGCTTCAACCATCACCCAGCAAGTTGTGAAAAACGACTTTCTTGCTGGTCTTGATAGAGACGGTCGATACAAGGTGTTGCAGTCTCGATATGCCGTGATGCTGGAAAAGCAAGTGCCAAAAAAACTTATTCTTGAGCGCTACTTAAACACAGTATTTTTTGGCAACAATGCCTATGGCTTGCAAGCAGCAGCCGAGGTGTATTTCGGTGCTCCCGTTTCGGCATTGACCGTAACCCAGGGTGCATTTCTTGCAGGACTCATTCAAGCCCCATCGAGTAACGACCCAATCCGTCGACCGGATGCATCGCGCACGCGCTACAAGATCGTGCTTGCACGATTAGTTGATGTTGGTCTCATTACTGCTGAAGTAGCAACGGCTACATGTGCGGGATGGGAGAAGCCAAAAGTACGCACGCTTGTGGATGCAGAGTGTGTGATTCCAGAACAGGTCAGCACCATTCCGCAGCAAGACGTCAATCGTTCGTACTTCACTGAAGAAGTGAAGGATTATTTGCTCAATCGTTCGACAGTGTTGGGTGCCACGTATCAAGATCGTTACAACAAACTGTTTCGTGGTGGTCTCAAGATCTACACAACCTTGAATAAGAAAGACCAAATTGCAGCCGAGGCTGCAGCCGCTGCGCAACTTCCCGAAAACAAAACTGGTATTCAAGCGGCTGTCGTATCGATTGACAATGCAACAGGGGGAGTGCGCGCGATGGTTGGCGGCACGGGCTTTGTTCCTGTCGGCAACGAGATCAACCTTGCGCTACGAAGGCGTCAAACTGGGTCAAGCGTCAAGATGTTTATCTTGGCGGCTGCGCTACAGGCCGGAATACTGCCTGACGACGTAATAGATGGAACGCTTCCTTGCACGTTGCCAAACCCAGGCAAGCCTGAAGAACCATTTTATATTTCGAAAGGTGTGAGTTACCAAGTTGCACCGCTGCGCACTATGACCGCATTGTCGATCAACTGTGCATACGCGAAATTGTCTCAAGTTGTTGGGCTTGAGCGTGTGGTCGCATTGATGTACAGGATGCTGGATTCGGAATTCACTAATCCAGAAACGTACAAAATTCAGCCCTATGCATCTCTTGCCACCGGCGCCAACGAGCTCAGCCCGCTCGACATGGCTTCAGGTGCCCAAACCATGGCAAATGGTGGCGTGCACTTGAAACCGTATTTCATAGACAAGATTGAAGACGCCAATGGAGTGTTGTTTCAGCATGAACAACTCTGCGTTGCACCATTGGATGTGGAGCCGTGCAGAGTGTTGAGTAGCGAAGTTGCCTTGCGGGCGGTCGACATGATGAAGGGCGTGATTCGGTTTGGTACAGCCCGTCGCACAGCACTTGAGCCTGCGGCACCAACACCGAACAAGGCTCGCCCCGCAGGAGGCAAGACGGGCACGCAAGATGACAACACCAACGCATGGTTTGTTGGTTACACCAAGCAACTGACTACTGCGGTGTGGGTTGGCGACCCAAAGGCGTATACACCGATGGTCAATATTCCCGAATTTATAAAACAAGATGGCATTACGCGTGTGCAGGGCGCGATGTATCCCGCACGTATTTGGAAGCAATATATGGATGCGGCTCACGAAGGCTTGCCATCTCTGGATTGGGACGCTGCGCCAGCTCCAGTTGCAACTGAAACACGACCCGACCCAAATCCGATGCGCATCTATTTGCCAGGAACCGAATGTTTGGCACAAGTTGTGTCGGGCACTGTTCCGTCAACAACGACAACAACAAGTATCAAACCGGGTAGAGCGAGAAAAACAACAACAACAACTACAACAACTACGCCGATAGATCTTTTGAATCCGGCAAATACTGTCGTAGTGAGGGTTGTTGATCCAGGAACTACGATCGCGCCTACGGATACCAACCCATTTTCTCCGGTCAACACCGTGGCTATTGGCAGCTATTGGGTATATGAATGTGCCAAATCATTTTCTCCTGCTGTGCAAACGGTGCCATAGGCAACTCATGGGCATTCTTCACGATCTCTACGCGGTGCAACTCAGCGACATTGCAATTTCGCAAGCGCAGTATCGCCTTGCGCATTTGCCAGAATCGGCAACATATCAACATGCAAAATCTGCTTCGGCAAATGCAATCACAGAATTGGCTGCACTCGACAAACGAAGTGCAGAGGCTGGAGCGGAAATTACTGGACTTGAAATACAGGCTCAGGAGATTGATTCGACACTCGCGCGTCTCAATAAGCAGATGAAGACGATCATTGCGCCGAGGGAAGCCGAGGCCTTGCAACATGAGATTGCCACATGCACAAACAACCGCAGTGCTCTTGACGACAGAGAACTGGAATTGCTCGAGATAGTTGAGCAGTGCGACAAAGAATCGGTTGTGCTCGGCTCTCGTGTTGAATCGACTCGCGGAGCTCTTTCGAGTGCGGAACAAGCATTGCGTGTTGCGCGAGCCACGGTTAACGCCCAGATTGCGCAACTCGCTGAACAACGAAGTGCCCAGAGTCTTGTGGTGTCTCCGTCGTTGCTCTCGACTTACGATGCAAAACGCAAGCACCGCCCGGATGGGGCGGTTTCAAAGATGAACGGTCCGACTTGCAGCGGTTGCCACCTCGACTTGCCAAAGAGTGAAATTGATCGACTGCACAAACTTCCCGCCGATGAACTTCCTGAGTGCCCGCATTGCGGTTGCTTCATCGCGTTATAGGGCTCGTTGATGTTGTTTTGGTTCATCGGCACGTCGGTTGCATCGGTGTGGAGCGTGTTTCGTGACCCGAAGTTTGCCTATCGCTGGGTGATTGTTGGGGCGCTCGTACCCGTGTTCAGCGCTGTGACAGTGGTGGGGTTCCTGGTTGCTGTGATGCTGTTGACAATCGGCAAAAGTGCCAGCAAAAAAACAGTACGAAAGAACTTTCTGGCTCTGACAATTGGTCTTTTCATGCATCTCGTCTTCGATGGCGCGTTTCTGAGCACCAAAATGTTTTGGTGGCCGCTGGCCGGCCTCTCTGTAGATGGGTATGCGGTACCGCTGATAGAACGTGGATTACTCAATATTCCTTTTGAAATTGTTGGTATAGGCCTCATTCTGTGGACGAAAAAACAGATCAAACCCTTTCTTTGAACGGTGTTTAAGGGCTTCTAGAGATGATGGAAAATACGAACATTTGTTCGTAGTGGGTCGTAGAACCGTCTTATTTATGGGTAAACTTTATTTACCCCACGAAAGCGAGCGTTTATCCCTTCGTACCCCCACCGTTTCCCCCTCATTCGTCGCATATTCACAGCAGTAGTCATATTCTGCTTCATGTCTGGCACTCTGGCTATGGCCAAATCGGCTGATGAATCGGCCGGCAACTCAACAAAGAATCAGGCAGTTTGACAAAAGGTGTCAGCCGGGCTGGCATCGCAGGTGATTGTCGACGGTCTCGATTTTGTGCCTCCAATGCCATATGGCTCGCTGTGTCCGCAGTGGTACGACCTGGCGATGCAGTATTTCTCGCCAGCCGAGTGGAACACCATCGACTTTCTGCTCAACCGAGAGTCCAGATGTGATTCGCGGGCTCTTAACCCCAAAGACACCAATGGCAAACCAAGCTATTCGCTCTTCCAGATCAATGCGTTCTGGTGCCGCCCCAGCAAGTATTACGACGAGGGTTTCTTGCAGCAACAAGGGGTTTTGAACACCTGTGAAGAGCTCTTTGAGCCCGAGACCCAATTTAGGGCTGCTCGTGCCATTTATGTAGAGGGCCTCGTTCGCCATGGCAGGGGCTGGCGCTCATGGGGAAGTTACCCCGAGACCCGCTGACGTCTCAGTTCGGGCTTCAAGCACCGAAAGTGCAATGAGGGCACCGATAACGAAACTTGCACCTATTACGCGATTTATCGTGAGGTTTTCGCCGAGGAAGATGACACCCGCTGCAATGGCCAGCACTGGTTCGAGAGTTGTGAGCACCGAAACCATACTTGGACCAACGCGCTTGAGACCGGCATAGGAAGACAGTAGGGGTGTGATTGTGCCGAAGAGAACTAGGCCGGCAACGAATATCCACGCAACTGAATCATGAGGAAATTCGGTTGTTAGAGATCCTGGTGACAACGCAACCAGTATTCAATAGGTGAGTGCACACCCGGCATTAACGAGGACCACACTCGTAATCACATCTGCTTGTTTCAGCGAGTGGGACATGCCCAACAGATAAATCGTAAAAAAGAACGCCGAAAGAAGAACGAGCACAACTGCACTTTTGCTTGCATCTCCTATCTGTCCAGCAGTGATAAAGACTCCAACGAGTGTGAAGACCATAGAGATCGCGATATTGCGTGTAGGTCGTTTTTTCGAGATGACCCATGAACCAAGCACGATGAATAGCGGATTTGCATAAAACAGCACAATTGCTAGCCCAGTATCGATGTCATTGATTGCAATGAAATATGTCAGTGAGATTCCCGTTATTGAGGCTCCCACAGCAATAGCAGCGCTGATCGTTTGACCGTGGGCCATGGTGTGTTGCGCATCATGAATGCACGAATAACAAACATCAAGATTGTGGCAAAGGTGAATCGAACAGTCATTACGCCCATTGCGTTGGTGTCATACGCATAGAGTTTTTTGGTAAACGTAGGCACGATCGCAAAACCGGTAGAGGAAAGAAAGACAAACAGCGTTCCGATGACACGCTGGTTCTTTGGCACTAGAAGAATCTAGTTGAGCGCGATCAGTAGTGAAGTGACGGTGAGTCGATCTATAAGCGGGGTTCTGTAGTCGTCGCAATTTCTCGCGCCAACCGATGACCATCCCTCTGTGCAACCTACCCGAGGGTTGTTGACTACAAGTAGTCAACGAACGGACCGCTCATGCCCTCTGCATGGTCTTGCTTCGAGTGTTGATACCAAGCCGCACAAATTGCTTCGTGCGCTGGTGCGCTCTTACCGCACCGTTTCAGCCTTACCTGTGACGATGACCTTGCGGTCACTGTCCATCGGCGGTTTGTTCTCTGTTGCACCATTCGTCAAGTCGCCCCGACCTGGCTCTCGCCAGCACTCTGTCCTGTGAAGCCCCGACTTTCCTCAACCAAATAATGCGAGCACTACTTGGCCGCGGTCATCCGAACGACTCACCGTCGATATCAAGTCTACGGGCGAGAAAAATAGTGCTGTGTGCGTGATTATTTAGCAGGAGATCTCGTCATAGACGAGACCGTTCAGGCTTGGGGTTTCCATTGAAAGGTTTGTCTTAACACCTTCAGAGTTGGCAATTCCGAGCGATACCTGAATGACTGCGAGGGCACCAAATGCTGAAGGCACCGAGGCAACCTTGGCCTTGCCGGTTGCTTCATCAGTGGTTGGGCCGACTGCCGAGTACCCCGGGTTGAGCACCTGGGCGAGCACCACTGCGTGGCGTGCTTCGTCTTGACCGACTCGCATTGCACTTCCGCGCAGACGTGGCTCTGTCAGCAAAGCAACGATGCCCTGATACGTCTGTGTCGCCAAGTTTTCGAGTGCGTGTGCAAGTGCTACTACATCTCGTGCAGCATCGGCATTGCCGTCAGCAGTAATCAGTTTGAGCGCTGGGTCAACATAGAGATTGTTGACACGTGTGTTGGCACACCCGTGAGCCTTGCCGCCGTAGCCAACGACAAGTGCGTTGATTGCTGCAGCATGACTGATGTGATCATCGCGAAAGCGCTTGACTGCATCCTTGAGCGATGCATAGTCGCCTGTAAGAAGATCACCATCAATCACCTTCGTGTATGTGTCGATTGCGTTGTACTCAAGCGATGCTGCTGTGCGCAACAACACGGTGTCAGAGATTACGACTTGACTGAGAGCGGTAGTTGGGGGCACTGTGCCAGCACTAGCCACGTTTGCGCTTTCGACAATGCCAGATTGTGCGCCGCACGACGCAAGAAACGTGATGCCGGCAATAGAGAGACCGCTGATCTTGAGCAACTCGCGGCGAGTCAGATTGTTGAAATCGTTCACGGTGCCACCGTCGTCTCTGTAGTCGTTGCCGCAGGTGCAGCATTTGGTGCGAGTGAACTAGCCGCGCTGTTTAGTGCGCTACCGAGATTTGAGTTTGGGAGAGTGCCAAACACTGCGGCATGACGTGCTTCGACGGTAATGATCGAGGCAACGAGTGTTGCGCCGTCCAAACCTTCGAGGCTGGAAAGAATGTCGGTGTGTGTTGCAACCATTGTGTTCTCAACTGACTGCAGCACTCTGCTCATCGCCTGGGCAGAAGTCAATTGTCTGGCATATGTCGAATACAGCGCTTCGTTGCGAGTGTTGCTTGCTGCTTTTCCAAGTAAGCCGTTGAGCGATTGTGCATATGCCTTGTGATGATCCGAAAACATTTCCATCATGGTTTTTTCGTCGGCTGAGAGCATTCCAGAATCGATCGCTTTGAGATAAAGATCATGCACTGACAATTCGGCTGACAGGGCAAAGTCCAACAGTTGCTTGTCGGCGGTTGTTGGCATCTTGGTTGGCGCTGTTGGTGTGGCTGCCGAAGTCTTGGTTGTCACTCATGTTTCCTTTTTTTGGGGCGATATCAATCTAGAAGTCAAGCCCCGATAGTTCGGGTATCCAACCACTAGAGCGCTGAACTGCTTCATTCCACTGGGCTCTATTGAGTATTGAATCGGGCCTAACGATCGAGGCTGGTTTCCAAGTAGAGCAAGCTTCTTCAAGGGATTTCCATGTTCCGACAGCAACACCCGCAAGAAATGCTGCACCGAGTGTGGTGGCCTCGGTGACGGGAGACACCTCAATAGGTCGTTGCGTTGCATTGGCAAGCGCTTGAACAAAGGTCGGATTTTTGCTCATGCCGCCGTCAATACGCAATGTGTCAATTGGTAAACCTGAGTCGGCAATGGTCGCTTCCATCAGGTCGGCGCCACGATGTGCAATGCCCTCGAGCACAGCACGAACAACATGCGCACGCGTTGTGCCACGTGTAATTCCAATCAAGGTTCCGCGTGCTCCGTAATCCCACTTTGGTGTGCCAAGACCAAAGAGTGCGGGAACATACACAACGCCATCTGCTGTCTCTACTTGTGATGCGACGTCATGACTTTGTTGTGGCGTGTCGATGAGCTGCATGTCGCTGCACAGCCATTCGATATTGGTGCCAGCAGAAAGCATGATTGCTTCAGCACCCCAGGTGATGCCGGCTGCATCGCTAAATGCAACAATCGGAAACGTGCCGCCCGACGAGCGACGATTCTCGCTCGGTGGGGTAGTTCCGGTGACTGTGTCGAGCATGCCGCCAGTGCCAAACGTGATTTTGGTTCTGCCAGGAGTGATGCAACCTTGGCCAACAAGAGAACCCTGTTGGTCGCCAACCAAACTTGCTATTGGCGGAGCACCTGGTAACGCAGTTGCATTGCCAACCACACCAGAGGACCGCACAATTGTTGGCATCATCTCGATGTCAATGCCAAAAATGTCGAGAATACGTGGAGACCATGATTGGTCTTGCAGTGTCCACAAACCTGTCACTGCTGCGTTGGTGTCGTCGGTGACAAAAAGTTGACCTTGTGAAAGCACAAACGCGACCCATGTGTCCACTGTTCCGATGCAGATGTTTGCATTGGATGGAATCGAATAGTTCTTGAGCATCCACGAAGCCTTGGTTGCTGTTTGATTAGGCGCCAAATACAAACCATGCTCTGCGCGTGCAGTGATGCACTCAATAACAGTGCGCAAATCTTGCCAACCGAGCGCTGGACCAATGGGAATTCCGGTGTTCTTGTCCCATGCGATTGCGGATGCACGCTGATTGGTGATGCCAACTGCGTCTACTTTTCCTGCTGCACTGAGCGAGGCATTGGCAACTCGCAACACTGCGTCACGCATTGTGGCTGCGTCAAACTCAACAAGACCAGGAACGGGAGAACTTGGTGCGAGTGATTCGTAAAAGAGATGCTCAACAACACCTGTTGATCGCACAACTGCTGCGCGAAGTCCACTGGTACCAACATCAATAACGAGAATGCTCAAGGCCAGACCGGTTTCCGCTTGGAGGTGTCTGTGTCGGGGTTGAGTCCAAGTTTGCCTGGGTTGAAAATGTTGCGTGGGTCGAGTGTGTTTTTAATCGACTGCAAAACATCCATGCCGGTACCGAGCGACTCGGGCAAAAAGCGTCCACGATTGAGACCAACACCGTGGTGATGAGAGACGTTTGCACCCGCGTCGAGCGCCGCTCGCTGACATGCATTCCACAACTGCACATATCGCTGTTCAAATTCGGGCGTTGGTTTCGCGGCAAATGTGAAATAGAGGCATGCTCCATCGAGATAGCTGTGCGATAAGTGGCATGTAGCGCCTACAGCACCTTCAACTGCCATGAGCGAAGCACGAACGTTGGTAAAAATCGCTTCGAGTGCGCTCCATTGAGCGGCAACTTCCATGGTGTCAACGATAAAGCCGCGACGAGTTGCTTCTTGTAGTCCGCTCGTGTTGTTGCGGTGATGCATCCACTTTTCAACCAATTCAACATCTCCAACTTGAGCACCATTGGCCATCGCTGCGTCATGCACTATTTCAAGAGTTGCTGCAACAATGCGCTCGTCACCTTCGTCAAGTACGAGCAGTGTGCATTGCTTGCCGTCAGTGCCATGCGACCTTTTTGATTCGTCGGCATCGTACAAACGCAATACAGCAGGAGTTGCACCGTGTTGCACCGCAGTGCGACATGTATTTATGCCATCAATGAATGTTGGAAAAAGGTAAGCGGCGCGTCGTTGCGTGGTTGGCAACGGGTGCGAGCGCAGCCAAATTCGAGTAATCACTCCGAGCGTGCCTTCGCTGCCAACAAAGAGCGAATTCAGATCTGGGCCATTTGCACCTGCTGGTTCGGTGCCGGTGTACACAACCGTGCCGTTGGCGAGCACGACTTCAAGACCGACAACCATGTCTTCAATTTTTCCGTAGCGCGTTGAAAACTGACCGGCGCCTCGACACGCAACCCATCCGCCTACGGTCGAGATGTCAAACGACTGTGGGAAGTGCCCAACAGTTACGCCGTGCGTGTCGCGCAATTCATTTTCAAAATCCGGGCCAAACATGCCCGGTAGCACTTCGACAACACCCGACACTTTGTCGACACTGACGATGCTTGCAAGCAAGCAGGTGTCAAGCACTACGCCGCCGTAAACGGGAATTGCTGCGCCACATACTCCACTGCGCCCGGCAGAGACGGTGAGCGGGATTCGATTTTCGTTGCACAACGCAACGATGGATACAACTTGCTCGGTGGTCATGGGCCGACAGACTGCGTGCGGCTTGCGTGGAGTTTTGCCCTGCATTGCCCAGTGCATTGCGAGTGGCCACCAGTCGCGACCATGATCAGCCAGATCTCGATCTTCGGTTGACACCGCACAGATCGCAGACAGTTGAGCAATGAGGTCTGGTGAAAGAGTTGTAGCGCTTGTTTCGTTGAAGTGTTCCTGAATTGGCGAGGTCAAGCCCACAAACTCGATTGGATCAGTTGCGTGTGTCATGGTGCCTCAACTGATTGTAGTTGACTGCACAAACTCGGCTTCACTGACCATCGCGGCATCTTGCTCGCGCGCGCAAGAGTCAACAAAGTCGGTAACTTGTTGCGTGATTTCGGCAAGCGACCACTGCAGTTCTGGTGCGATCAATTCGGCAACGCTGCGAGCACTTGCAAGCGCGGCCGGTCGGTTGATGATGCGTGCTCGTGTGCGTCGTGAGAGCACGTCGTCAAGCGTGCGTGCCATTTCATTGCGCACAGCAAAAATGGCCTCGGCTTTGATGTAGGGAAGACCACTGATGAGGGGCTCGCTCAGGTGCGGGTTTTGTGCAACGAGTTCGTTGATCTGTGTGAACTCGGCACCAAATCTCTCGACAAGGCCGACGTCTTTGCCACTGAGCATTGATTGGCGAAATCCGCGAGCGCCAACGAATGCCAAGCGCTTCGTGCGACAGCGAGGCTTTGAATCAAGCTGCTTGCACGCTGCATCGACCGCATGCTCTGCCATCTTGCGATATGTGGTGAGTTTGCCACCGGTAATCGAGACCATTCCGGCGTCAGAGATGCGCACCTGATGTTTGCGCGAGAGGTCGCTCGTTTTGCCCTTCGCAGTCGAGCCATCGGTATTGCGCACAAGTGGACGCAGACCTGACCACACCGCAGTGATGTCGTCGCGTGTGATGTTGGTATTGATGGCTGCGTTGAGCGCAGTGAGTACGTAGTCAATGTCATCGGTAGAGCATTGAGACTCATCTACACCGCCAACAAAATCTGTGTCGGTCGTGCCGACATAGGTGTACTGAAATGTGCCGTCGTGATTCGAGATATAAGGCACTACAAAGAGGCTTCGCTTGTCAACTTTGACGGGAATAACTACTGCGATGTCGTTGCGCACCATCTTCCACGGAATGGTGATATGGATACCTTTGGCGGGACGAATGCTGTTGGGGTGAACTCCCTCGTCGGTCTCGCGAACATTGTCGGCCCAGACCCCGGCGGCATTGATAACGCAACGAGCCTGAATCTCGAAGGGTTCGCTAGCCAAGGGTGCAACTCGTGCACCACATACCTTGCCGTTTTCATCGTGAAGTATTTTTTGAACAGGACATCGGTTAGCAATAACTGCACCGTAAAGTGCTGCGGTGCGCGCAACAGTCACGCACAGGCGAGCATCGTCTGCTGCAGCGTCGTAGTACAAATACGCCGACGACATTCTGTCTGTGTTGATCGTTGGCAAGTGCGCATTTGCTTCTGCGGCTTTGAGTCGCTTATGCAATTTGCCGATGCGCCATCCGCCAGTGAGGTCGTACATCCATAATACGCTTCCAAGTGCACGTGCAATCTTTTTAGAAATCACACCATCGCGGGTGAGGATTGGGATCATGAAAGGCAAAATCTGAACGAGATGGGGTGCATTGCGTCGTAAACGTTGACGTTCGTGCAGCGCTTCGTACACCAGCCCAACTTCGCCCTTTTGTAGATAGCGCAAGCCTCCGTGGATGAGCTTGCTGCTCTTTGAAGACGTTCCCGATGCAAAATCTTCGCGTTCAACTAGGGCAGTGCGAAGACCTCGGGAAGCCGCATCGAGTGCAACCCCAACACCTGTAATTCCTCCACCTACAACCAGCACATCGAACTGCTCGGTGCGAAGTCGATCCAGATTGAGTTGTCGGTCAAAGTTCACATCGAAAGCCTAAATCAAGGGGACGAGATGGTTGCTACCCAAATTGCCTCAACATGACCATTTTGCCATAAGTCACAAATTTTGATGGTGAGCAATACATCCAAATTAGATTGAAAATTGAGTTATTCTCACCTCCGTTAACAGATCAGAAAGCGAGAAACATCATGGCTGGACTACATGGCACAAAAACACATGAGAATCTCAAGGAAGCGTTTGCTGTCGAGAGCCAAGCCAATCGCCGCTACTTGTGGTTCGCGCAGAAGGCAGACATTGAAGGACTTCCAGGCGTTGCATCGTTGTTCAAAAATGTTGCAGACGGCGAGACCGGTCACGCATACGGGCACCTCGAGTACCTCGCCGAGGTTGGCGACCCTACTTCTGGCGAGCCAATCGGTGACACCGCACAAAACCTTGAAGCATCAATCGCAGGAGAGACATACAAGTACACACAGATGTACCCAGGCTTCGCTAAAGCGGCACGCGATGAAGGTTTTTCGGAAATTGCTGAATGGTTTGAGACACTTGCACGCGCCGAAAAGAGTCACGCTGGTCGTTTCTCGGATGGTCTGAAGAACCTCGCTACATGACTACTACCTACGATCCAAAACACCCGATGTATCTTGACGAAGCCGACACTCGTCACGAACTCGAGCGTGTCTACGACGTGTGTCACGGATGTCGGTTGTGTTTTGAGTTGTGCCCGTCTTTTCCAACACTTTTCTCGTATATCGACGTTCATGACGACCAAGATGCCGGCCAGATGACGCCGGCACAGCAAGATCATGTGATTGACGAATGTTTCCAATGCAAACTGTGTTTTATCAATTGCCCTTACACGCCGAACCAACATGAGTGGGCACTCGATTTTCCACGCCTCATGCTTCGTGCCAACGCGATGCGTCGCGAAAACGGGCATCTGTCTTTGCGCAACAAACTCACGACAGCGGTCATTGGTCGGACAAATGCAATTGGCAAAGCCGCAACATCGATGGGCGTCGTAACCGGCGTGGTGATGGGCGCAAAACCAGGATCGCTGATCCGCAAAGTTGTCGAAAAAACAGCAGGGATATCAAGTGTTCGATTGCTGCCACCATTTGCGCGCATTCGCTTCTCGACGTGGTTTAAAAATCGACCAAAGACAACAATGCTCAATCGTCAGGCAAAAGTTGCTGTTTTCCCCACTTGCTTGGTCGAGTACCAAGACCCAGGTATTGGACAAGATTTAATCAAGGTCTATGAGCGCAACGGAATTGAGTGTTCGCTTGCGGGCGAAGCCGCTTGTTGTGGTGCACCTTCCCTGCACAGCGGTGACGTTGACACGTTCACCAAGGTCGCAAAGAAAAACGTCAAGATGCTTGCCGATGAAGTGCGTGCAGGTAATGAAATCGTTGTGCCACAGCCAACGTGCGGATATGTTTTGAAGAAAGACTATGTCGACTACGTGGGTGGTGCCGATGCAACTCTTGTTGCCGACAACACCTATGACACAGCCGAGTATCTGATTCGTTTACACAAAACTGACGGCAAGTCGCTCGACCTTAATTTCACAGGCGAAATACCTGAGACGATCACATATCACACGCCATGTCACTTGCGCGCGCAAAACATTGGGCTCAAGAGCCGTGACTTAATGAAACTCACCGGAGCAAAGATCAAACTTGTGCAGCAATGCTCGGGCATCGATGGCATGTGGGGTCTGCGCGCAGAAAATGCACACTTATCGATACCTATTGCCAAAAAGCTCGGTCGGATGATCAACGACGCTCAAGGCGATGTTGTTGCAGGCGACTGCCACCTGGCCAACACTGCCATCAACGAACAAACAGGCAAACAGGCGTTTCACCCGCTACAAGTAGTCGCTCGCGCATATGGCATTAAGCCAGAGGAGAAAAAGTAATCAAGAATTATTGACCGATGTCCGCAATTAATTTGTACGGGCACCTCTGGCCCTTGTCGGGTAAGGGGATAGTCAGACCATTCTGGTGATTTGGATTGGCATGGGACTGACTCTCCGTTCTACAGTCAGGTCTGGGAAAATTGCGCTCAATGTTGAGCACGAGGGGGGCCTAGATGTCGTTGGCAGATGTTGTTTGGAGATCAAAGGGCGCTTGCCAGGGCTTGGATGTCGAAATTTTCTATCCAGACAATGAAGATCACGCCGACTTTGCTATTTCGGTGTGTTCTGAGTGCGAGGTGCGCATAGCGTGTTTGGATTATGCGCTCGAAAATCGTGAACAACAGGGTGTCTGGGGTGCCACAACTGCCCGCGACAGGCGCCGAATGCTGCGTCAACGCAAACAAACTGCGTAGTTGGAGCGCGCGATGAGCGCGATCGATCGCATCGGTGGATGGTCGCAACTGATCGCCACGTTGTTGCGTGGCGAAGACTTGTCGAGTAGTGATGCGCAAATTGCAATGGATGCAATATTGCTTGGTGAAACAACGTCGTTACAGATTGCGGCATTTGTGACTTCGCTTCGCTCAAAAGGAGAGACTGCCGACGAACTGCAAGGCATGTTGGCGGCGGTGCTTGACGCATCTGAATCTGTGCCATTGAGCGCAAAAATGTCATCTCGTGCAATTGACATTGTTGGCACTGGTGGCGACAAATCGCACTCTGTCAATATTTCGACGATGGCTGCCTTTATTGTTGCCGGAGCCGGAGTGCCGGTGTGCAAACACGGTAATCGTGCAGCGTCGTCTCAATGTGGCACGGCAGATGTGCTTGAGGCACTTGGCGTGACGATTGATCTGGATGGGGCAGGAGTTGCGCGGTGTGTAGAACAGGCAGGCATGGGATTTTGTTTTGCCCCAAAGTTTCATCCGGCATTTCGACACGCCGGTCCAACTCGCAAAGAATTAGGAGTTCCGACAGTATTCAACTTGTTGGGCCCAATGGCCAACCCCGCACAAGTTGCATACATGGTTGTTGGCGTGGGCGATCCGAACATGGCGCACAAGATGGCTCAAGCAATTGCGGGCCGCGGCGTGCAACGAGCATGGGTAGTGCATGGTCATGGCAGGCTAGATGAGTTGTCGCTGAGCGGAGACTGTTCGGTGGTCGAGATGAGTCAAGGCAACCTGTCTGAGTTTGTGCTCAACGCAAAAGATTTTGGACTGCAGCCTGCAGACGTCACTGCGGTGCGTGGTGGAGACCCAGCACACAACGCAAAAGTGATTCGAGACACATTTTCTGGCACGCGCGGAGCAGTTCGCGACATTGTGGTGTTTAACGCCGCGGCAGGTTTAGTGGTGGCTGGTGTAGCAACACACATGGCAGACGGCATTGAGCGCGCGCAGGCGAGTATTGATTCTGGTGCTGCAAATAATGTTGTCGACGCACTCATCAAAATTAGTAACTCTGTGGCAAAATAGTTTTCTATGACCGCGCAACCATTCTTCGTTCGCGTGCCAGCAAGTTCCGCAAATCTCGGTCCTGGCTTTGATGCGCTCGGGATGGCGCTCTCGGTTTATCTCGAGATGGGTCCTGTAATCAACGGCCAAGTTCCCTTAGACGCAAAAATGATCGACGAGTATCACCCAGGGCGTATTGCTTTTCGCAGTTACGGCGGCGTAGGAGACGTTTGGGTGCGCTCCAAAATCCCCATGGGTCGTGGTCTCGGTTTCAGCGGAGCCGCAAGAGTGGCGGGGGTCGTTGCGGCTCATGCCCAACTGCACGGCTTGAGCATGGATGCTCTCAATGCCGCACGCAAAGATCTGTTGCACGCGAGCACGGAACTTGAAGGGCATCCAGACAACGTTGCAGCCTCGCTTGTTGGTGGTGTTACTGCGAGCGCTTCGGGCGAAGTAGTGCGTTTGCCGCTTGCGCTTGATCCGATAATTCTTGCGTGGGTGCCCGACACACAGACCAGCACTGAAAAATCTCGTACCGCAATAGCTACAACTTTGTCGCTCAGCGATGCAGTGGTCAACATTGGTCATACGGCATTACTCATGGGTGCGCTCGCTACTGGCGATATTGCGTTGTTGCGCATCGCAACACAAGATCGCATTCATCAAGACATTCGATTGGCGCATGCACCAACGTCCAAGGCTGCACTCGACGCAGCCTTAAGCACTAATGCGTGGTGTGCGTGGTTGTCTGGTTCGGGACCAACAGTTGCGGTGATGTGTGCCAAATCGGACGCGAAGCACATTGCTTCGCAGTTACCCCAGTCTGGTGATGTGCTCGAGTTGACTATTGATCAACACGGCGCAGTAATCATCTAGAGATTTGGATCAACGAGTACTCGACCTTGCATCTTGCCAGCAAGAATATTGTCGAGTTGTGCAGGTAGTTCTGCAAGGCCAATAATTTGTGCGTGCTCGGTGTCGAGCCACGATGGTCTCAAGTCGGTCGCAATGCGTGTCCACATTGCACGACGGATGGCGATGGGTGTTTGCACACTGTCGATACCGAGCAGATTGACTCCGCGCAGGATAAACGGCAGCACTGTCGTTGCTAATCCGTTGCCACCAGTAAGGCCACTTGCCGCAACCGATGCTCCGTAGTTGAGGGTGCGCAACACGTAGGCGAGTGTTGATCCACCAACACAGTCGACCGATCCTGCCCATCGCTCGCGTTCGAGTGGTTTTGGCGACTCTGCGCTGGTTTCTTCGCGCAAAATAATGTCACTTGCGCCAATCGACTTCAGCCAATCGCTCGATGCTGCCTTGCCGGTAGACGCAACAACTTCATAGCCGCGCGCTGCCAACATGCCAACCGCAACTGAACCGACACCGCCGGTAGCGCCAGTGACCAATACAGGGCCAAAGCCTTTAGTGAGACCGGCGCGCTCGAGTGCATCAACTGAGAGCGCTGCAGTAAAGCCAGCAGTTCCGATCATCATCGCAGTGCGAGTGGTCATGCCTGTTGGTACTGCAACCAACCATTGCGCTGGTATTCGTGCCAATGCGCTGTATCCGCCATGGCGCGCAACACCGATGTCGTAACCATGAGCGATGACCTGATCGCCAACTAGAAAGTCTGGGCTTGCCGACTCAACAACGGTGCCCGCAAGATCAACGCCCGCAATCAACGGATCGATGCGTGCAACTCGACCCTTCTCGCTTGTGGCTAGACCGTCTTTGTAGTTGATGCACGAGTACTCCACGGCAATCAACACGTCACCTTCACCCAGATCGTCTACTGACACGTCGGTGATCTGTTGTGTCCATACGTCGTTGATCTTGCCGACAGTAAATGCGCGGGATGTTGTTGGGTTGCTCATGTGGTACGCCTTTCGGTGAGTATGAAAACTTTATGCGCTGAGCTGTAATTCTTGTACAACGGCGTTGGTGTGTGCCGACCAGCTTTTTGCTGAAACATTCTTTGGTCGCACAAGAGTGAGCAATCGTTTGGCTGCAGTATTGCCAGTTGTTATTTGCTTATTGCGCGCAGACCAAACATTGTCATGACTGCGCAGTAGGTCTTGGGCGACCTCGTCTGGATTGTGAAGGCTTAAAAGATTGTCGATGCGGTACACGCAGATGTTCCATGCCGCAAACGCACCAACCGCTTGAGTCGCGTCGGTAACCACTTGCTTCCAATCATGCTCAAATTCAACAATCGACATTGGGTTGTTGACATGGTTCATCAGTGAAGATGTTTCATCAAAGATAATTCCGATATCGCTTCCCGAAATGTTTGCTTGGTGTCTAGACAATTCGTTGCTGAGTGATGCGGTAATCGCTTTCGGTTTGTACGCATTGTTGATATCGCGATGCAGTTTGATGGAAAGGCAGTTGTGATCCTTGTGTGTGTCGTGATCTGTTGGGCCGCCAGCACACAGCCACTCTTGGGCTGTCTTGTCTGTTGCCGTTGCACTCTTTGTCGAGGCAGTACGAGCTCTTTCGAGAGATGTCATCATGTCATCTTCCATAAAAAGCAAGACGTGTTTGCCTGCAGGTCGAATTGCTTGCGAAAACAATTCGTTTGCGCTCATTCGCAATGCCGTGGCAAGCCTGGCGATCATGTCGACTGTGGGTGATGGGCTCATTGTGCTGCTTCTGTTGGCATCGACGCCATTTCTTGATCGCTCTAAGGCAACCACGTATGGCTGAGAGATGTTTGCCCGCTGGGCAAGTTGTCGCGTGGTGAGACCGAGTTGCAGGCGACGATGGGTGAGCAACTGGGCAAAGCGAACAGCGTCGAACACGAATGATTCGTGTTTGTGGTGCTTGATTTTGTTGCTCACGGTTTGATCACTATAGTGATCAGATCATGGAAACAACAAGTCAACCAGTTGGGCTTCGTGCAATGCCGCGACCCGATGTTGCGTGGGTTGGCTTTTTTATGTTGGTGACACTCGGCTGGATTGCTCTGATTCGGGCATCAAGTGCGCAGGCCACACAGCATCAAGTTGGATGGCGCGCAACGTTTGCAATGTGGGCACTCATGTCATTGGTGATGATGTCTACAACCGCCGTTCCGGTGCTTGGTGCATTGCGCAACATATTGCGCACCGGATCAATTTCGGTGTGGTGGATGTTTGTTGCAACGTATTGCGCAATGTGGATTGGTTTCTCAGTCGTTGCTACGTCGCTACAAAGAATCTTGACAGATTTTGGGTGGGTTGAGGATCACCGTTCTGCGATGTGGTTGAGCGGAGTGCTACTAGTTGTTGCTGGCGCATACCAATTTTCGGCGCTGAAAGAGAATTGCTTGACGCAGTGCGTTACTCCTATGACTTTCTTTATGCGTTATTGGCGCGACGGTATTGCCGGAGGAATGAAAATGGGCATTCGGCATGGTTTGACATGCATCGGATGTTGCTGGGCACTCATGTTGCTCGCGTTAGCAGGAGGAATGTCAAACGTGTTGTTCATGGTGTTGAGTGCGGCAGTCATGACAATAGAAAAATTTCCTGCGATCGGCAAGAGAGTGACGGTGCCGCTTGGTGTCGCACTTCTGATGGGCGGGTTTGCGTTACTCGCGCTGCAATTTGTTTTTGGCGCGCAACCAACAAATCATTTACACAACTAATTCAAGAAACCCTAAAAATAGAAAGCGATACAACATGGATCCATGGTCACTAGAAGGCGAACTTATTCTCAACTGCAATTGCACGGTTTTTTGTCCATGCGTGATTTCCCTCGGCACTCACCCTCCGACCGAGGGGTATTGTCAGGCTTGGGCGGGTGTGAGAATCGACAAGGGACACGCTGGATCAGTTGATCTTTCGGGTCTCAACGTTGGCATGTTGCTCGACATTCCGGGAAAGATGGAGCGAGGCAACTGGACACTTGCATTGTGGATTGATGATCGCACAACTGATGAGCAGTTCGCCAAACTCGAAGAAATCTTCCGGGGTTCAGCTCGTGGCACCACTGGGTTATTCAAATTGCTTGTTGGCGAGTATCTCGGTGCCGAACGCGCACCGATCACCTTCACTACCGAAAATGGCAAGCGCACGTTGTCGGTTGGCAAGTTCATTCAGGGCTCAGTCGAGCCGATTGGTGGACTTCGCGAATCCGAAGAAGTCAGCGTTGTCAACACTCAATACTGGATGGGACCAGAAGTGATCGTGGCAAAGGCACTGCAGGGCAGAGTCCGTGCATTTGGCAGAGTCTGGAACTTTGAGGGCCGCAGCGCCGAAATCTGCACCATCAAATGGGTGGGACCATGAGCCTTCCTGCACTTGCAATCACGCGTCGCACGCGCTCAACACCCTTTTCGAGTCGCATCGAAAAATTTGGTGTCGAGGCATACACAATTTATAACCACATGTTGTTGCCAACACGTTTTCGTGGGGTAGAAGAGGATTATTTCCATTTACGTGAAAGCGTGCAGATTTGGGATGTCTCGTGTCAGCGACAAGTCGAAATTGTTGGACCAGACGCTGCTCGGCTTGCTCAGATGTTGACTGTGCGCGACTTGCGCAAACTCGGCATTGGCAAGTGCGCACTTGCACCTGTGTGCGATGAGGATGGTTTTTTGCTCAATGATCCTGTTGCTATTCGTGTCGCAGAAGATCGATTCTGGTTTTCTATTTCCGATCTCGACATCTTGTTGTGGGCCCAGGGCATAGCTCTTGGAATGAAACTCGATGTCAAAATCTTTGAGCCAAATATTTGGCCGCTTGCGGTGCAGGGGCCTCGTGCCGAAGATGTGATTGTCGAAGTGTTTGGTGAGGCGGCTCGGGCAACAAAGTTTTTTCGTTTTGACTCGCTTACGTTTGGCAATCATCCATTGCTCGTTGCGCGCAGTGGCTGGAGCGCTCAGGGCGGGTTCGAAATTTATGTCGACGATGCCGAGATCGGTTTGCAGTTATATGACGCTCTCGATGCGGCTGGCCAAAAATACGGCATACGCCCGGGTTGCCCAAACTTGATCGAACGTATTGAAGCAGGCCTCATGACATATGGAACCGACATCACACGCAACGACACACCGCTCGAAGGTGGCATGGCTCAATATGTTGGTCTAGACGCTGACATCGAAGCAATTGGGCTTGATGCAATTCGTGCGCGTGCCAAAAAGGGAATTGATCGTGCAATTGTTGGTATCACGATCGATGGCGACAAGGTGCCAGCCAATCGCGCGCCATGGCCAGTCATTGCTGATGGCAAGCAGATCGGTTCAGTCACATCTGCAGTGTGGTCACCCCGTCTACAGACCAACGTCTCGCTGGGTCAAGTGGCGATCGATTTCACGGCTGTCGGCACACAGATGAGCGTTGAGACACCAGATGGCATGCGTTCTGCGCAGGTCTCGCCAGTTCCTTTTCCCGGAGCGACAACTCACTAGTTCGCGCCAATAGGTAAAGATTGTGCACATGACAGATACGACAACGATTGAAGTTGATGGAATCAAAATAGAGATTCGCCGGCGAGGCATGGGGCGACCGTTATTGGTGATCCATGGTTGGTCGGCAGACCATCGCTACATGATGGCCGACCTTGAACCAAATTTTGACGAGTCATCAACATGGCAACGAATTTATTTTGATTTACCGGGTCACGGCACCACAATTGCGCCCGACTGGCTAGACAATCAAACGCAGATGTTGGAGATTTTGACAAAAGTTATTGAACAGGCGATCGGCGATCAAAAGTTTGGTGTAATTGGAAACTCCTATGGAGGGTATTTATCGCTCGGTCTTGTTCGAAAAATGCCTCACCAACTCTTGGGGGCTGCACTTTTGGTGCCCGATCTTCCGAATGATTTGAATAATCGTCAAACCACGGAATCTTCGACAATCGTTGAGGACATGACGTTGTTTGGCAACTTGCAGTCAGATGAACAGTGGATCCCCGCAGGATTGGTTGAGCACAGTCAATATGCGCTTGATGAGATACGAGCACATGACATGCCTGGCTATCGAGCGTCAGATGACGATTTGCTCGAGCGTCTCAACAACAACTATTTACTTCCGGTTGAAGTTCGTCATGCAGGTGACCCCTTCGCACAACCGAGTCTGATCGCTTTGGGGCATCAAGATGCCACGGTGGGTTACGAGCGGCAGTTGCAGTTGCTGTCCGAATTTCCGCGTGCCACCGTTGCCGTTATCGACATGGTAGGGCATTACTTGGGCCGAGTCGAAAGGCCCAAAGTCTTTAATGCCCTTGTACGCGACTGGATTGAGAGGGTCGAAATATCTCTGTAACACCCATTGTGCAAACTTCACTTTGTACGTAGTTGGCGTACACATGCAATTCAACTTACATATTTCCCCACAGAAGCCGTAGGCCACAGTCAGATTCCCTAGTTGAAATGAGGAGCACAAGATGAGCGATACGAATCAACCCCAACAACCACTGGTGATCAGTTGCGACACCTGCGTCATGCAAAAGACATCGGCATGCGACGACTGTTTGATGTCATTTTTGTGTGGCGATCCGCATGAAACAGCGGTGGTGTTTGATCTTGCCGAGCAGCGGGCAGTTCGCCTGCTCGCAAATGCCGGAATGGTGCCTACGCTTCGGCATCGTGCGGTTATCTAAAAAAACACCCAAGTTTGACGTTGCCGACCGCGCTGCCTGCGTGGCTTACACCGATCACATATTGTCCATCGGAACATCTGGCGGGTTGGACCGCGTTGGCGTTGCTCCAGCACATGTGATGCAACGGGCACGCCAAACACTTGTCGATCGCAAGGCGGCGGGTTTGCACGACACGATGCAATTCACGTATCGCAATCCTGCAAGATCGACCGATCCTCAATCGGCTGTCGCTGATGCCAAAGCAATGATCGTTGGTGCGTACTCGTATGCGTCACCGTTGCCAGACCCACAGTCGCATCCAAGCGCCCGTGTCGCGCGATATGCATGGACCGAATATTACGAATCGCTCAAAGTCGGATTGTTCGCAATGCGAGACGAGTTACGCAGTGATGGTTTTAAGGCAGTTGTGTTTGCCGACGACAACTCGATGGTCGATCGCGAGGCCGCGTACTTGGCGGGTCTCGGTTGGTTTGGCAAAAATGCAAATGTACTCATTGAAGGCGCCGGCAGTTTCTTTGTGTTGGGCAGTGTGATCACTACAGCACCACTCGTAATAAATGACAAACCAGTTGCCGATGGATGTGGTGCGTGCAGGCGATGTATTGATGCTTGTCCTACGGGTGCGATTATCGAGCCAGGCACCGTTGATGCTGCGAAATGTCTTGCATGGCTGATTCAAAAACCTGGCATCTTCGATCGCAGGTATAGAGAGGCATTGGGCGACCGAATCTATGGATGCGATGATTGCCAAGAAGTTTGTCCACCGACAATTCGGTTGAGTTTGTCCAAACCACTTCGAGAAGATGCACGTCCATGGATCAATGTGCTGGAGTTGCTCGACATGGACGACGAAACACTGCTAGCACGTGTTGACCAGTGGTACATCGCCGAGCGCAACCCAGATTGGGTGCGACGCAACGCATTACTTGTGCTGGGCAACATCGGCGAAGGCACTGATGCAAATGTGGTGAGCGCAATTGCTCGATATCTCGAGCACCCAGACCCAATGTTGCGAGCCCACGCAGTGTGGTCGGCTGCACGACTCAACTTGTTCAGTCTGATTCCCATGCACGACACAGCGCCGTTGGTGGTTGACGAATTGCAAAACTTGCCGTTGGCGCGACAACAAGCGATCTAGATTGGGTGCGTCGACACCATGAAACATTTACTTGTCACCAACGATTTCCCCCCAAAGGTAGGTGGAATCCAAAACTTGTTGTGGGAGTGGTGGAGGCGTTTGCCGCCAGATTCGTTTGCGGTATTGACGTCGCCACATGCCGGTGCCGAAAGTTTTGATGCTGCTCAGGCGTTTGAGATCAGACGAGTGCGCGAGCCATGGTTGTTGCCGCATCCACTGATGGTCAGGCGCATCAATAATATGGCTCGAGAGATTGGTGCCGACTTTGTTGTTCTCGACCCCGCAGTGCCTCTTGGCATTGTTGGGCCAAGACTCAAGTTGCCCTACATGGTGCTGTTGCATGGGGCAGAAGTGACCGTGCCTGGAAGATTGCCATTGTCAAGACTCATTTTGTCGCGTGTACTAAAAAACGCAAGTCACATCATCGCTGCAGGCGAGTATCCGGCGGCAGAAGCTCGTCGCGCTGGTGGAAACTCTCTGCCGATCACGGTGATTCCTCCTGGCGTAGACACGCAAAGATTTCGTCCGTTGAGTAATGATGAACGAATTTTGGCACGATGCGAGTTTGGTGTGAGCGATGATGCCGAGTTGATCGTAGGTGTCAGTCGGTTGGTGCCGCGCAAAGGTTTCGACACGCTGATCGAGGTTGCAGCAGCACTTCGCACAAGTCGACCTCGCTTGCAGGTGCTCATCGGCGGTGGTGGTCGTGATGCGAAGAGATTGCAAAAACTTATTGACAAACTCGGTGCGCCGGTGCGAATGCTTGGCCGAGTTTCTGACCAACAGTTGCCACTGTTGTACGGATGTGCTGATGTTTCGGCGATGTTGTGTAGGTCGAGGTGGGGTGGGCTCGAACAAGAAGGCTTTGGCATTGTGTTTTCAGAAGCTGCATCGTGTGGTGTGCCTCAAATTGCAGGCAAGAGTGGTGGTGCGGCAGACGCAGTTCTAGATGGTCTCACTGGCAAGGTCGTGCAAAACCCGAGCGATGTCGCTCAAGCGGCAAGCACCGTTGCCCAATTGCTGGATGACGCGTTTTTGCGAAGTTTGATGAGTGTTGCATCGAGGGAACGCGCGCTGAACACCTTTGATTACAACGTGCTGACAAAATCATTAGCACAAGTGCTTACAGTGGATGCACGATGAAGAGCCTGCCACGAATCAATCTATTTTTAACATCGCTGTTTTTGGTTGCGACTGTCGTTGCCGCAGTTGTGTTTACGCCAGCCACACGAGCAGCAGGTGTTGGTGTAGACCTGTTGTTATTCAGCATCGGTGTAGCAACGTTTATCTGGGGTTATTTTTCGGCTGTGCAACGAAGCCGGGTTGACGAAATCTCTGTGGGATCGTTGTATTTTTTGAGCGGTCAAGTTGCAGATAAGCAAGTGCAAAAGACCATGAATGGCTGTCTGATTGCTCAACTGGTTATTGGTCTTGCTGGTGCAATTGCACGCTCATCCACAGATGGCAAGGCGGGTAGCACCCTTGCTTTTGGGGTATTGGTGCCATTGCTTGGGCTCGGACTGAACGGCTTGTGGGCCAGCCAATTTGGAACCTTTACCCCTCGCGAGCAGCCCGATCGGCAAGGATAGAGGACATGGTTGAATCTGGTTCCGAATCTCTCGTCGTGACGGCAGGTCTTGACGAGTGCTTTTCTATGGTTACCGACTTCGAAAATTATCACGAGTGGGCCCATGACGTAAAGCAAGCAACAGTGCTCACGCGTGACTCAAGTGGCCGACCAATATCTGTCGAGTTTCGTGCATCCGCACTTGGTCGCAGTACGCACTACACACTTGACTACGACTACGCGCAGGCGCCAAACAAATTGTCGTGGCACATGTCATATGGCGACATCATGAGATCAATCGTCGGTTCGTATGCTTTTGAACCAGCAGGTTCAGGCACACGCATTACTTATGACTTGGCAGTCGAACTCGTGATCCCACTTCCAGGCTTTGTCAAGCGTCGCGCCGAAATGCGCATTTTGAGCACATTGAAAGAATTGAAGACGCACATCGAGTCGTGAGATGCAAATAGTGCAATGAAAATTGGCATCGATGTTGGTGGTACCAAATGTCTTGGTGTTGCGGTTGACGACAGTGGCAAAGTCGTTCAGCAATATCGTTTGCCAACACCTCATGCTGACGCACTCTGCGACACGCTTGTCGAAATAGTTGCGCAACTCGGTGAGTTCAAGTTCATTGGCATCGGTGTTCCTGGATTGATCTCTCCAGAAGGCGTGATACGCGCGTCACCAAACTTGGTCGGAGCAAAAGAGTTGGCTCTACGCCAAATGGTCGAGGATCGTTTGGGCAAAAAAGTTTTGGTAGAAAACGATGCAACGTGTGCAGCGCTTGGTGAATGGAAATCGGGTGCGGCTCATGGTGCAACCGATGCATGGGTGATCACTCTCGGCACTGGCATCGGTGGTGGATTTATCTCTGGCTCTGTGTTGCAACGCGGTGCTCACGGTTTTGCTGGCGAAGTCGGGCACATGGTTGTAGATCCGGATGGTCCACTGTGTCCGTGTGGCCGCAAGGGGTGTTGGGAGAGGTATGCCTCGGGAAATGGCCTTTCATTTTTGGCAAACGGTGAAAAGGGTGAAGACGTGTTGTCGCGCGCAAAGGCCGGTGCTGCCGATGCGCTCGGTGTCGTCGACACATTTGCCAAGTGGGTTGCACTTGGTCTCGTCAATCTCACCAACATGACTGATCCCGACGTGATTGTTGTCGGTGGAGGAGTAATTGTTTCGGCAGACGTAGTGATGCCACGGATTGCGCACTGGTTTGAGCAGTTGTTGTATTCGCCACAGCATCGTGCACACCCACGGCTCGTTGCGGCACAGCTTGGCGAGCAAGCAGGCGCGATCGGTGCCGCGATGCTCAATACAAGCGTCTAAGTTGATGACATGAGCGGCGAATACACCCTTGGTCTGCACGAAGTTGGTGACAACTCGTATGCGTACTTGCAACCAGATGGCGGTTGGGGTTACAGCAACGCGGGCCTCATTGTTGGTGACGGCGTCTCGCTGCTTGTCGACACGCTGTTTGATCTACGGCTCACGGCGTCCATGCTCGATTCGATGTCTGTTGCAACTCGCAGCGCACCAATAGCAACTGTTGTTAACACCCATGCCAACGGCGACCACTGTTATGGCAACCAACTTGTAACCGGTGCAGAGATTGTTGCATCAAGTGCCACTGCACACGAGATGATGGAAGTTCCACCGTCGATGTTGGCTGCTCTCAATAATGCACCTGGTGAGATCGGCGAGTTGTTCCGACATTTCTTTGGCGATTTTGAATTTAATGGCATCGATCTTGCGCCTCCGACACGCACCTTTGACGGACGTCTTGATATTGAAGTGGGTGGAAGAGTCGTGGAGCTGATTGAAGTTGGCCCCGCGCATACGCAGGGCGACACAATTGCGTATGTTGCAGATTCAAAGACGTTGTACACCGGCGACATCTTGTTTATTGGCGGCACACCGATCGTGTGGGCAGGGCCACTCGACAATTGGATTGCGGCGTGCGATCTGATGTCCGAACTCGACATTGATGTAGTTGTGCCAGGCCACGGGCCGCTCACCGACAAAGCAGGCATTGCCCGAGTGCGCGACTATCTGTCGTTTGTCTTAAGCGAAGCAACATTGCGTCACGATGCAGGCATGGACGCGTTTGATGCAGCGCGTGAAATTGCGCGTGACATCTTGGGCGACAACAGTCGGTCGTTTGCACAATGGAAAGAGTTTGGGCGTATCAGTGTCAATGTGGACACGGTGTACCGCAGCATTGATGCCACGCACAAGAGCCCAGATGTGATCGAGCAGTTTCGCCGGATGGCAAAGATCGAGTTACACCCCGAGGGCTGATTGCTTTTTGCCAGTTACTTCGCGCCTCACGATTGCAAACCAGCCGCCAAGCGCGCATAGTGAAAATAGAACCCACTGACCCACATAGCCAAGATGCGGTCCGTTACTAAAAGTAGGTTCAGCAATTCGTGACAATGTCGCATCATCTGCAGGCGATGAAGACTGCATCTCGACATAGACATTGACCAGTGGGGAAGGCATCTGCTGTTGCAACCTTGTGATGTCGATGCGTTGCACTTCGGTCAGTACGCCGCTCGATGCGTCGGAAACCGCTCCAAGTCTTTTGACTGACGATGCGCGAAGTCTGCCTTGCAGAGTCACTGGTCCGGTTGGTGCTTGTTGCACAGTGCTGCCAAGCGGAATAAACCCTCTGTTGATAAGGATCAATCGACCGTCGCTCAGTTGCAACGGAGTAACTGGGTCAAAACCCGGTCCTCCACCTTGTGAAACATTGACGATCTGGATGTCGTGGTCTTGCAGATACAGACCCGTCACCACGACGCTTCTCCATTCGGCAGCACTGGCATCAGGAAATTGGACAAGTACTTGCTCGAGTGGTTGTGTCGGTGCATCGACGCGCTCAATAAGAGTCTTGTTGAATGCAACTCGTTGGTGATGGCGATCCCATTGCCAGTTGGCAAGCATCAGCATGATTGTGACAAGTGCAACGATCAAAACATGAAAAGCCATCCACTTTGGTCGCAATAAAAACTTGTACACGCACCACAACTTAGTGCGAGAGAGGACTAGCGTGAACTTCCATGAACACATTGATTTACGATGGAGATTGTGCCTTTTGTCTCCGTTGTGTGCAGTGGATGCAAAAACACTTCAAACGAGTTCCTCACATTGTCGCTTGGCAAAAAGCAGATCTAAGGACGTTGGGTCTCACCGCTGAACAATGTCAAACAGCCTTGCAGTGGGTGAGCGCAGATTCGTCACAGATTCTGAGCGCGCACAAGGCAGTGGCTCGTGTGTGCAAGGACGCTGGAGGCTGGATCACTGTGGCTGGTTATGCGTTGTCGTTACCGGTTGTATCGCCAATTGCGGGCGTTGTGTATCGCTGGGTGGCGCGCAATCGTCAAAAAATGCCAGGCGGCACGGCTGCATGCGCAATTGACTTCGAAAAAAAAATCTAAAGAGTTCTTCGCTCGTTTAACTGCTGTGCCAATTGATCAAGAGACTGCTGATCAAGTGTTTGTAGAAGTTCGCTCTGTTGTTTGTCGGTGAAACATAGATCAATCAGCGTGTTCCATGATGCATTGGGCATGCCGGTTGTGATGCGTAGTGCGAGCATCAGCGCTTGTTGCGGATTGATGTCATAGTTGTTCATCAGATTTTCGGCATCCCGTTTTGACAATGGTCGCGCCGTACGAGTGGCATCAATTTTCCGTTGCACATATGGCGAGAACATGTTGTGGTACCGACTGTGAAGTTCGGGTAGTTTCCAGTCATTGCCAGAAACGCGACCACGACAATTATCGGATCTACACGCGCACTCAAACTCGACATAGTTAGACGTGTCGCTCATGGCGTAGTCATAGGTAAGTTCTTCGCCAACTGCAATTGGACCCATGGCGATGAGTTGTGTTGCATTGCGCATTCCACAGTTTGGCAAGCATGAATGATTGATGGAGTCGCCTGGCTCGCGCGACTCTGGGCCGAGCACAAATTGATTCACATCAATTTGGATTGATCGGCTGCGTTGCTCGAGTGGGTAAGTCTCGAAGTTGACTCGATTCACAACTATTCCGCCAAATGTGGCGATTATGGTGCCCATTGGAATTGGGGTGACGGCAAAACTGCCAAAGCCTTTTGGCGCGATTTCGCGAGCTTCTGCAAGAGGTGAAAGATAATTGCGCACGTCGACCCTCCGGTCGCGACCTGCGTGGCCGCCCGAGTACACAGCACCAACTCCGCCCGCTGTGGTGCAACCATGATATCGGCAGGTATCGTTGTTTGGGCAACATCGTCTCGGTCTGCTCGACCGGGCCGGTGGTGCACTACAAGTTGCATCAGGAGAGACCAATTGGTCCGGCAACCGGGGTCACGCCCACGGTGCCATCTCATCCGCAAGGATGGGAGATGTGGTTTCGTCGTTTAGACGAAGCAACGGGCCGGCTCAGTTGGGCGAGCCAGAAGGAATTTTTTATGACCCGACATGA
>JAQCJO010000011.1 GCA_027592925.1 Actinomycetota bacterium
CATGCAAGTGAACTGGAATTGCGAGTTGCCGACTTCGCTGGGAGCCTGCTCATGATTGTCCTCCTGGGGTGTACCCAACGGCCTCATGCAGCCGAGTCCGTCGTCGCTTCATCGCCGGTCGGGCTGGAACCGAATCAGTTTTCGGCGCTGCCTCGTAGGTTGCGCCGACAACAATGCCCTCGGCCATTCCATACAACAGCGGAAGGGCACCAGCAATCACTCTGCCGGTGCTATTGATGCGGTCGACGCCCGATTTGATTGGCTCAGCATTGCGCTTAATGTCCCAAACCACCTCGGCACAACCCTCCAATTTAGTCGCCACGCGGGCTAGCTGTGATCCGACTACAAACAAGTAGACGGCCAGTTCAGCAATGAGCAATGCGATCGCAACGACCGTCAACACAACCAAGAGCGTCATGATCGCACCTTGTCGAGAACGCGACCGAGGAACAAGTGATGTTCGAGTCCCTCGCTCAGAACCGCATCGACGCAATCACCCGTCTTGGCAATCAGTGCGGTATCGGATGTGTTCGCCTCCGCCTGATCGAGCGTCGTGCGAATAACATCGACCCGTTTTTCGATCGTGTGCACGAGACTGACGAGCAGCGTCAGGAACGCTGCGACTGCGAGCAACACGATTAACGCGAGCCCAAGCGTTACCCACCAAAGACTTTCCTGAGTTGATGTCAAACCAAGTAGATGCATGATCAGCCTCCCAGCCGCTTACGACCTCGGGTCAAACCTGCGACTATGGCATTGGCCGACTCGTTCGTGATGATGAGCTCGCGGAGCCCTGCCGTGTGGTGTACCGATTTCGATAGTGAATCATTGATATCGGTCGCCTCGTCGCCAATCTGTTGGGCTAAACGAAGGATCGAGACTACAAGCGCGACGACCACGAGGACTACAGCAAGGCCAACCACCCAACCAATTGTCCATCCGGCGTTCGATCCGTGAAGTAATGCTGTCATGTGGTCATCCCCCTCATCAGACTGCATCACAGAACTCGCGCACTGGTCGCAAGCTCTCGTTGACGGATGGTAACACGATGGGAACACTGCTCGTTTTCTCTGCAACAACTTCAACACCAGCGAAGACGCTGGCGAGCGTTTTCTTCACAGCAACTAAATGAAAAATGACTCGGATGAGTCCGAGTGCGGCGGCGGCGATGATCAGTGTTGCTAACACCAATGTGATTATGGCAACGGTTGGCATATTAAGTTTCTCCTACTCAGCCCAGAAGTTTTCCAACGGAACCGGCGTAACGCACTGCACCGACAGCTACTTCGTGTATTGTGCTGTCGGTCTTAGCCAACAACTCTGGTACATCATTCACTTCTCCAATCAGTGCGACGCCACCGCTGAGAATGTCAGCAGAAGCTGCTCGAATCCGCTCAAGCGCCGCAAGCACCCTGTTGAGTAGCCCGACGAGGATTGGAACCACTGCTACTAGCAGTAGCAAGTTTCCGAAAGTCCAAAGTGACATATGCGCTCCTCGTTAGTTCGCCATTGATTGATATGGAAGAAAAAATCGCTTAAATACTCGGGTCAGAGCCATGCGTGCCGCTCGGACACCTATCGCCAATCCACTAGCTGATTTTGCGGCGGCAATTTGATCTGGGGATTGCCCGCGAGCGATCGCGCCAAGGCGAGCCTGCATCGTTGACGCAAAATCTCCGAGCAAGACTTGAGTGACATCGGAAACAAGCCCACGACCGTATTGTGCAGCAGCGCCAGAGAGTTGCAAATCCATCAAGACATCGACTTTCGTCCCAGTTGAAGTTGGGGTTAACGATGCGGTCAGCATCAGTGCGGCTTGACCGCGACCCTTTTCGTCAGCACCAGCAGCATCAACAACGATCCGCTTGGCACTGTCATTTCGTTCTTTAATCTGAGCAGAGCCAGCGAACTGCAACTTGACTGGTCCCAATTTGATCGCTACTTTGCCAACGTATTTGTCATCCCCTACTAGATCATTGAGTTCTGCGCCTGGCAAGCACGCAGCAACTTGAGGAATATCTTGGAAGAATACCCATACGCTCTCAATCGGTTGGGCTACTTCAAAACCATTTTTAATCAGCATCTTGCCTCCTTCGAAACATGAGCGATCGGATCTTTTGCAAAAATATCACGGCAGCCCGAGCAGCAAAAGAAATATGTCACGCCATTGAATTCGACTACTTGATTCGTCCTGTCAGCGTTCACTGTCATACCACAGATGGGATCAACTACCAACTTGGTCGTCATTGCTGAAGAAGTAACGATTTTTCCAGCGGCACGCAACTGCACCAGTTGAGCCAAAACAGCCACGGCCATCTCACGATGATTTGTGTGTCCAAGGTCAAGCCCAGCCGGTACTCGTACATTTTCTAACAGGTCTTGAGCAATTCCCTTATCTGCCAAGTATCCAAGCACTGCTTCGCCCCGTCGCCGAGATGCAACCAAACCGACATAGGCAGGCTTGCCAGCGATTGCCAGCTCTGTGAGCTCTTCATCACCATGTCCCTGAGTCGCAATTACCACGAGTGATCGTGCATCAAAATCGGCTGAAGAAAAATCTGTTCCATCAATTATCTCGGCACGCCAGTCAAGACTGACCGCTAAGTCGTGCAAAGTATGTGCCATTGGCGATCTACCGACAACCACGAGATGAGGTGTGATTTGCACAGGCTCAAGATAAATCTGTAGTGCGCCGTCACTTTGACACGAGATCGCAATTTGCGTAATGCCCTCAGCAATTGCACCCAACTGCTCAGATTCTCCAAGCATCAGGAGTCGCGGTTTACGATCGGCAAGCGCTCGTTGAGCCTCGCGCAGCAAAACTGGTTCGGCACACGCTCCACCAATCCAACCGTGGATTTCACCCGATGCCATCACAATCGCTCTTGAACCGTGCTGACCAGATGATGGACCCTGACGCCAGACGACCGTTGCTAATACAAAGTCCTCACCGAGTTTCGCAAGCTCAACGGCTTTGCTCAAAACCGCCCAACTGTCCAGTGTCTGATCGCCCATTAGTCTTCCGTCTTCACTGGCGGCATGCCCGAAATATCGCGTCGAGTTGTAAAGGCCTCATATACCCTGTCTGGCAACAATGGCATGTCAATATTGCGCACGCCAGTTCCCTTGAGTGCATCCATCACTGCGTTAACAAACGCCGCAGGACCACCCACGGTGGCGCACTCGCCAATACCTTTGGCTCCGATCGGATGATGCGGACAAGGTGTTACAACTTCGTGCAATTCAAAACCAGGCGTCTCCCAAGCTGTCGGCAGTAGATAGTCCATGTAGTTCGACCCAACGCAGTTTCCTTCGGCATCAAATGTAATGAACTGCATACTCGCCATTGCATACGCCTCGGTCAAACCGCCCATGATCTGTCCTTCTACGATCATCGGATTAATGCGCACTCCACAGTCATCAACTGCCACGACATTAAGTACATCCCACACGCCAGTCCCTGGATCAACCTCAACTGTTGCGATGTAACAGGCAAACGGCCATGTCAAGTTTGGAGGGTCATAGTAGGCAGTGTTCTCCAAGCCCGGCTCTAGACCATCTGGCATATTGCTGTAAGCGGCATTTGCACAGTCCTGAATCGTCACTCCGCGATCTGGCGAACTGCGGACATAGAAGCGGCCGAGTTCCCACTCAACATCCTCTTCAGAAACTTCCAACAAGTGAGCAGCGAGCTTGCGTGCTTTCGCTCGAATCTTGCGCGAGACCATTGCTACAGCCGCACCTGCAACAGGGGTACTGCGCGAGGCATAAGTGCCCATCCCGAATGGCGCGGTGTCAGTGTCACCTTCTTCGACTGTGATGTCGTCGGCAGGAATCCCTAGTTCATGAGCAACAATTTGTGCCCACGTAGTCTCATGACCTTGACCCTGTGATTTTGCACCCGTGCGCAAGATCGCCTTACCTGACATATGCACGCGCAATTCGGCAGAGTCAAACATCTTGATTCCAAGAATGTCGTACTCGCGACTATTGCCAGCACCCAATGGTTCGGTCATCGTCGAGATACCGATACCGAGTAGGCGGCCCCGCTTCTTCGCCTCTTCTTTTTGTTTCAAAAAGTCTTTGTATCCAATGGCTTCAAGACCTACGTCAAGACATTTTGCATACTGTCCAGAGTCGGTAAGGAATCCGAATGCGGTGCGATGCGGGAAGTCTTCATCGCGCACAAAGTTAAGACGACGGAACTCGGCTTGATCCATGCCCAAATCATCGGCTGCAGCCTGCACCATGCGCTCCTGAAAAAACATCGCTTCTGTGACACGGAACGAGCAACGATATGCCACTCCACCCGGCGCTTTGTTGGTGTACAGTCCACGCGCTGTCAAGTGCGCCGCAGGAATGTCGTAACACGCAAACGCTGAGTGCATCAAACCAATCTTGAATTTGCTTGGCTGCGCATCCGAAAAAAATGCGCCATGATCAGAGTCGGTGTGCATCCGCACGCCAAGAATTTTGCCATCTTTGCGCAATGCCATTTCGCCACGTAGATAGACATCGCGTCCAAAGCCGGTGGAAATGAGATTGCCCGTCTTGTCTTCAATCCACTTCACTGGTCGTTCTAAGAGAATTGATGCAAGAATCGATGCAACATAGCCTGGGTAAACAGGAACCTTGTTGCCAAAACCTCCTCCGAGATCAGGTGAAACAATCCGGATCATGTGTTCTGGAAGTTCTGCCACCATGGCAACAGCAGCACGAATAATGTGCGGCGCTTGGGTGGTCATGTAGACGGTCAGTTTCGAAGTCGCTCGATCAAAGTCAGCAATCGAGCCGCACGTCTCCAACGGGGATGGGTGCGAGCGCGGATAGTGAAGTTCAAGTTTGGAAACTACGTCAGCCTGCGCAAAAGCTTTTTCGGTGCCATCCTTGTCACCCACTTCCCAATCAAATACGACATTGTCGTGCTGGTTCTCTTTGTCGTCACGGATCAATGGTGCACCTGGCGCCATAGCCTGAACCGGATTGACAACCACTGGCAATGGTTCGTAGTCAACAACTATCGCCTCGCACGCGTCTTTGGCAATGTAAGGATCATCTGCGATCACGCACGCAACTTCTTGACCCTGAAAACGAACTTTGTCGGTTGCCAAAACTGCTTGGGTGTCATAGGACAACGTCGGCATCCATGCCAAGTTGCGACTGGCCATCATCTCGCCAGTCATCACGAGCCGTACTCCTGGAATCGCCCAGGCTTTACTGGTGTCTATTGATTTGATCCGAGCATGCGCGAGCGGACTGCGCAAAATCTCCATGTGCAGCATGCCAGGCAACACAATGTCATCAACATAATTGCCCTTACCACGGATAAATCGATTGTCCTCTACTCGGCGTCGACTTGCACCCATTCCGCCAATCTTGATTTCATCTAGCGACATGTCGTCAGATCCCTTCTAGTTCGCAGCCTGGTTGTTGATTTTTCGAGCAGCCCACATCACTGACTTCACGATGTTTTGATAGCCAGTGCATCGACAAAGATTGCCAGACAAGGCCCAGCGAACTTCATCTTCTGTTGGATCTGGGTTCTCATCTAAAAGCGCTTTAGCAGTAAGCATCATCCCTGGTGTGCAAAACCCACACTGAAGACCGTGCTCATCTTTAAAACCTTCTTGGATTGGATGTAGCTCACTAGCGGTTGCAAGACCCTCAACAGTCATCACATCATGGCCATCGGCTTGAATCGCGAGCATCGTACAACTCTTGATGGGTTGACCGTCAAACAACACCGTACAAGCGCCGCAATTACTGGTGTCGCAACCGGTATGTGTCCCAGTCAAATTGAATCCCTGACGAATCAAGTGAGCAAGCAACAACCGGGGCTCAACGTTTGCAGAACGATTCTCCCCGTTAATGCGAATCGTTACTTTTCGGACCGGGACATTGCTTGCTTGGTCCGGAAATACTTCTTCGTTTAAGCTTGTCATCTCAGGCTGCCCTCTCCATTGATTCAACTACTCCGCTAAGAATCCGGACCACAAATGTTTTTACAATTTGACGCTTATATGAAGCACTACCACGGTGATCGCTTCGTGGTTGAGCCGCTTGCGCCGCAAGATCTGCTGCATGTGCGATGCTTCCTGCTGTCAATGGTGCTCCCACCAAAGACTGTGCAGCAGCAGTTGCATTAATCGTCGAGCCTCCCACCCCTGTCAGACCGATTCCCGCACGAATGATCAAGCCCTGAGAGGATTCGACAGCAACAGCAACGCCTGCTGTTGCAAAATCACCAACTCGTCGTTCAAGTTTCAGATATCCACCGTTGGGAATTCCTTTCGGCGCAGGGACGATTGCCTCTATCGCAATCTCGTCGAAAGCGAGCATGTTCTGAAAGGGTCCCTTGACGAAATCGGCAGCTGGGATCGATCGGCGTCCATTAGGTCCTTGGGCTACAACGATGCCACCGAGTGCCATCATCACCGATGACCAGTCGCCCTGCGGATCGGCATGGCACAAAGATCCCACCAGCGTTCCACGATTTCGAACTATTGGATCTGCAATGACAGGTGCCGCCGCCGCCATCGTCGGTTGGTGCGCCATCAGTAATGATGACTTTTCCAAATCCGAATGTCGGCATAATGCACCAATATGAATCGTTCCGTCAGCATCAACAGTCAGATAATCCAGACCGGGAATATTATTGATATCTACAATCATCTCTGGGGCAGCAAACCGAAGTCTCATCATCGGGACCAAACTCTGTCCGCCAGCAAGAATTTTTGCCTCACCACCACCTTGGTGAAGAAGGGCAATCGCTTCCGCAATCGACTTGGGTGATTCGTAGTTAAACCGAGTCGGGTACATGGTGCGCTCCTTTGTCTGACTTTGTGCCTATGTCTTAGTGGAACCAGGATCGGCAATTGCCTCTGGCATCGAATCCGCATCTGGATCAAGTCGCGGTTCTTGATGCGGCGGCCATGGGCCTCGCACCGGCTGACTCGCTACTTTGAGATGATCAATGATTTGTGGCCATGCCCAAACAGTTGGACTCTTGCCAACTTTCGGAGCATTTTCTACAAGTTCAAACAGCCTTGGGTTACCACGACTATGACCAGAAGATTCAATCGGCATTTCCCCCCCAGGGCAAGTACTTAGATATGGCGTCTAGCGGACACCAGTGCATGCGAAGGTACCAGCCGAATCAATGGCTGTCAAGTTGGAGGACCGATGTTTACAAAAATACCAACCCAGGATCAGTCATGTCTAGTAAATGACTCAGATGGCCCATCAGCAATCTGAGAACTGCCTAGCTATTTGACGCGTCGTAGATTCCTTGAATTGCCGAGTTGAGCAATGCATCAAACTCTGCATCGGACTGCTTGGCCGACAAACCCTCTGTCAACGCGCGAGAGAAACTCGCAATCACACCAGCATTCTTTGCCAATTGCTTGTTGGCATCTTCACGGCTGTAACCACCCGACAACGCCACCACTCGCACGACGCGTGGATGCTTCACCAACTCGGCAAAGAATCCATCGAGGTTTGGCAATGTGAGTTTGAGCATCACGTTCTGATCAGCACTCAACTTGTTTAGTTCCGACAAAATTGCGGCCTTTAACAAGACCTCAGCCTCAGCCTTTTGTGGGCTGTTGATATCTACTTCAGGTTCAATGATCGGGACAAATCCGGCCGCGATTATCTGCTTGCCAACTTCAAACTGCTGACGTACAACGTCGTAAATACCTTTTTCATTTGCCAACTTGATCACTGAACGCATCTTGGTGCCAAACACACCGTGCTTCTTGGCCTTTGCTAAGAGCGCATCCAATTCGGGCATCGGCTTCATCACTTGCACGCCATCTTGATCGTCGGCCAAACCTTTGTCGATCTTGAGGAAAGGAACGACGCCCTTGTTCTCCCACAAAAATTCCGCTGCACCCTTGCCGTCAATTGTGCGGTTCATGGTCATCTCAAACAAGATGGCACCAAGCACTCGCTCTCCAGAAAAAGCCACACTCTTGATGATGCGCGAGCGCATTGCATGAATGAGGTCGAACATTTGCTCGTCACCCGAGTACTCAGACTCTAAGACTCCGTAGAGCTTGAGTGCTTTTGGTGTGCTACCACCGCTCTGATCGAGGGCCGCTATAAAACCCTTGCCACTTTGCACTTTGGCCATCATGTCGTTATTCATATTCTCGCTCCGTTTCGGCTACCAGAAGCATAATTCGCCAAAGATTCAAAATAGAAATTCGCAGGTTACCTTCCGACCCCTATTAGGGCTCAACGATTGCAAAACCTGTAACAAACTTTTCTAGGTTGCCAAAGATATTCAAGAGTGCTGCTGCGTCACCATCCACAGTGATGGCCCCGTCGGTCATTTCTTGAATAAAGGTCGTGGCTTGCGTAATCACGTCTATCAATGTTTCTCTTTTGATGTGAACCGTTGCATCAGCAGCATCGTCGTGACGCCCCTGAGTTGATACAAGCGTTCTATTTGAAAGAGCCAACACCCATGACTGATCCGGCGTTCCTGCCATGTCGGTGAAGTTCCAATTAATCGTGGTTGCAAGACCACCGACCTGCTCTTGCATCAACCGCACCGCAAGTGTGTCAAACACCTGACCAATTGTCATCGCTCGCGTCATTCCGCGCGCCCGTGCACCAACCTCTACTGGCGGTGGCGGGCCCTGGCGCAATTCTTGAGCACCCATCAGATACGCATTGCGAAATGTTGCCGACTCCGCTTGGTACCCAAGTTGTTCGAGCGTGTCTGCTTGCAACTCGCGGGCCTTGACATTGGTGGGGTCTGCAAACACCGCATGATTGACGAGTTCTGCGACCCAGCGATAGTCGCCAGCATCAAACGACTTCTGTGCTGATGCCAGCAGAGCATCCATTCCGCCGGCCAGATCTACATATCGCTTGCCCGCATCGGTCGGTTGCAACTTATTGAGGTTGGCCGGGTTGCCGTCATACCAACTGAGATATCGCTGATACACGGCTTTCGAGTTGTGCACGAGGTCGCCATAGAAACCACGCGTGTGTTCATTTGCCAAAAACTCTTCTGGCATCTTAAGAAATTCGGCAATCTCGAGTGGCGTCATACCGCGATTCGCACAACGCATGGTCTGGTCATGTATCCATCTATAGAGGTCACGCTGCAAGATAAGAAATTCGCGAACATCATCAGTCCCCCATCGCGGCCAGTTGTGAGACGTAAACAAGATCTTGGTGTCCGCACCAAACAACTCGATGCTTTCATTGATGTATTTCGACCAAGAAAGTGCATTACGCACTTGCGCTCCACGAATTGGCACGAGGTTGTGCATCGTGTGCGAGCAATTCTCTGCCATGCACAACCAACCAAAATCTGGAAAGAAGAAATTCATCTCGGCTGGTGCTTCGGTCTCGGGTGTCATCTGAAACACAATTCGCACACCGTCAATGATCATTTGCTCACCAGTGAAGGTGATGTCGTGAGTTGGCGCCACTAGTGACGGCGCTGCTGTTGGCACTGAGTTGCCAAGACCTGAGTCAACATGACCTTCTGGACTTGCTGGAAGGAGTAGACCAAATTGATATGTTGATCGTCGGCCCATTGCCGGACCCGCAATGACGTTTTCGGCAATTGCCTCGTACAAAAACCCTTCTGGTGCAATGACGACGCACTTCCCAGCATCCACATCTGCTCGCGTTGTCACTCCGAGTACTCCACCAAAATGATCGGCATGCGAATGCGTGTAGATCACCCCAGTGACGGGGCGCTCACCAACATGTTTATTGATCAATTCGAGTGATGCTCGAGCCGTGTAGTCGCTCGTCAGAGGGTCAATAACTACCCAACCTTTGTCGCCGCGAATAAACGTGATGTTCGAAATGTCGTATCCGCGCACCTGCCATACGCCGTTCGCAACTTCATACAAACCATGATGCGCATTGAGCGTTGCGTGGCGCCACAAGTGTGGGTTTACGGTGTCCGGTGCGTCGCGACCATCTCGCAGGAAATCGTATGCGGCAGTGTCAATTACTTTGCGACCCTCGTCGTCAACGATCTGATCTTCGGTGCGTGCAGCAATAAAGCCTCGCGTGACGCGCTCCAGATCTACCAAATCAAATACTCGACCTTGTGTCGAGCTATTGAGTCCTTGCGTCACCGATGTGGCAGGTTTACTGGTCAGAAAGATCCTTACAGTCGTGCTTCGTTGGCAATCCCAACAGCCAAATGCTACCTAAAATGCTGCAACCTCACCTATGTGAACGACAGCGTCCATTCCTTCTCGATCAATAATCGCGTCGAGCAGTCCCAATTCTACAACTTGATTTGCTACCTCTACTGATACTGAACCCATGATCGCCAAGATCACTTGGCACTGAACAATACGTTGACCAACTCGTGCAATTTGCAAGGGACGAGCAGTTAATCCATCGCGCAGCATTAAGTTGAGCGCCTGCATCGGGCCATCAAGCAGAGCGGCAGCGACCACATCGTCCCCACGAAATTTTGTAATTGATCCGGGTTCGCACCGATGATCAACGCCGTTGATATTCAGCACCACCCCATTGCCATCGGCAACACAGAATTCTCGAGTTACTCCCGGGAATGATGAAAACGGAACATCTTGCGTAATATCAGCTGTCGACAGCCGCCAAGTCCAGTCATCGGGAAGCGATCCATCGCAAGCAATTTCGTATTGCACCCCAAGGCCATTACGCCACGGAACCCCAATTCTCTCGATCGCTCTCTGCACGATCATGGACAATACAGATTGCCCTTCGTTCGAAATACTTGGACATCGGAAAGCTGCTTCGCAGAGATTCCAACAACTGTCTCGAGATCCAAACCGCAGATCACTGTGCTCAGCATGTTGGCATTTGTAAAGTTTGCGCCAGCGATTACTGCGCCCGTGAAATTGGCGCTCGCCAGATTGGCACCCGTGAAATCTGCTCCGGTCACATTGGCTCGTATGAACTGAGTCTGTTTGAGATTGGCTCTCACGAAGCGCGCACCTGCCAAGTTGGCCACACTGAAATCAGTGAACTCAAGTTTGAGCAACGAGTAATCGACTCCAACAAGGTTTGCAAACTGACATTTCAGAGTCGTAATACACATGATGTCTAGAGCTGGCAAAGTGGTGGTTGTCTCGGGAACTGTTGTTTCAGGAACCGTTGTTTCAACAGCGGACGGCACAGTCTCTGGCAACGTCGAATCCACTTCGGGCAATGAGTTGGTGACTTCATCGGATGTGCTTGAAGCGCTTGGAGTACTGCTCACCGCACAGGCCGATAGCACCAACAAACCCAGCGCAACCAGCACACTTGAGGGACGTAAAAAGAGAACTTTGTTGCGTGCCATTAACAAATACTACGCCAATCATTGCTACTTTTAGGGGTTCATGACTACATCTCAAAACCCTCAATGGGGCACCCCCGACATGGTTTCGCAACTCGAGCGAGTGCTGGTGCGCACGCCGACAATAGTTGGAAAATTTGTAGAGGAAGGTTTCTGGCGCCAACCAGATACTTCAGCATTGCTTACCGAACACAAATCGTTTACCGAATTGCTTGAAAGTCTTGGTTGCACAGTTGATGTTGCGCCACCAGTTGATGGACTCGTCGATGCCGTCTACATGCATGACCCAATGATCATGACACCCCATGGTGCAATTTTGTTGCGCATGGCCAAGTCAGTGCGTTCACCAGAGCCCGCAGAGTTTCGCAAGGATCTCGAGAGGCTTGGCGTACCAATCTTGGGGCAACTCACCGACCCAGCATTTGCCGACGGCGGCGACAAGGTATGGCTCGACGCAAAGACGCTATTGATTGGTCATGGCTACCGCACCAATCAAGCTGGCATCGACCAAGTGCGCGCGCTGCTCGCACCACATGGTGTCGATGTTTTTTCGTTTGACCTTCCTCACTACGAAGGCCCAAGTGCGGTACTTCACCTCATGAGCGTGCTCTCGCCTATCGCGCACGACAAAGCCGTTGTATACGAACCACTCGCACCCGTGCGCTTTCTGCAGTTTCTCGAATCACGAAACATTTCGTGGTTTAGCGTGAGTGAAAAAGAAATGCTGACCCAAGGCAGCAACATCTTGACCATTCGACCGAATGTTGTGGTGCTCGCAGCGGGCAACCCAGTTATCGAGGCTCAGTTGCTGGCTGCAGGTGTTGAAGTGCATCTTTTTAATGGTGACAATGTGGCAGTTAAAGGCGACGGCGGTCCAACATGCCTCACCGCTCCACTACTTCGGATAACAAGCAATGGCTGAGTTACATGTCTGATCTCAGTGGCAAGGTTGCAATAGTTACGGGATCTTCTAGCGGGATTGGTGAGGCCATCGCCCGCTCGCTACATGCTCTTGGCGCATCAGTCGTGATCAACTCATCTTCATCGGTTGAGGCTGGCCAACAGATTGCTGCATCTCTTAGAGACAACGCCATCTATGTGCAGGCCGACATCAGCAATAAAGCATCGGGTCAACGACTCATCGACGAAACGCTCAAACAGTTTGGCCAACTCGACATCTTGATCAACAACGCTGGATGGACAAAACTCATCGCTCATCACGACCTAGAAGCCTTGACTGACGAAATTTTTATGCGCACATTTGATGTCAACGTGACCGGCACCTGGCTGCTCACTAAAGCCGCCATGCCGCATCTCAAGAAAAGTGACGATGGCAATGTTGTCAACATCACTTCTGTTGCCGGTGTACGACCAATTGGTAGTTCGATGGCATATTCAATGACCAAGGCTGCACTCAATCAAATGACAGTGTTGCTTGCCAAGTCATGTGGCCCAGTGCGTGTCAATGCAGTCGCACCAGGTCTTGTCGAAACACCGTGGACAAAAGATTGGCAAAATCAACACGATGCAGTGAAGGCAGTTACCCCACTTCACCGTTCGGCCACTATGGAAGATTGTGTGCAAGCAACACTTGGCTTGTTGCGCACGAAATATGCAACGGGTCAAATCTTTGTGGTTGACGGTGGTTTAACGCTCGTTCTCTAGCGAGTGTTACGGCAAGTTTTTATAACTCGCGAATGTGTCGACGCAAAAAATCTAGTGCGCTGATCACCGACAATTGCCTCATCTGATCGCGCACTGCGGGCAAAGAATACGTCGCTGATGCGGTCGTGCCATCTGGCAAACACACGCCGACACACAATGTTCCGGGCTTGACACCTTCTTGTGAAGCAGGCCCTGCAACTCCGGTCAATGCCAACCCGACACTTGCGCCAAGCACTTTGCACGCACCAACAGCCATCTCAATCGCTGCTTCTTCATTAACGACCATGTCGCTCCGTACACCAAGTACCGAATGCTTGACCTCGGTTGCATACGAGACGACTCCGCCGCGAAACACAGCGCTTGCACCTTCAATGCCAGTGAGGCGTCCTGCAACAAGCCCACCTGTTACCGACTCGGCAAGCCCAAGTGTGAGCCCGCGCTCTCGCAACATCTGCAATACAACCGACTCCATGGTGTCAGTGTCGACCCCAAACACGATGTCGCCGATGGCGCCACGAACTGTTTCTTCCCACTTGTCCAAAATCGCTACTACTTCAGCCTGAGTGGAAGATTTTGCGGTCAGTCGCACCTTGATGCCTTCCCATCCACTCGCCAAAAATGCAAGCGTCGGATTACCAACACTCTCGAGTTGTTCGATCACACCGAAGAGACGCTCATTCAGCCCACTCTCACTCTCGCCCCACGTGCGCAACACACGACTTGAGATCACCGAAGCAGAGCCAGACCGCGTCAGCAAATCGGGAAGGATCGCGCGCTCAAACATTTCATACAACTCATATGGCACCCCAGGCACTGCATAGATCACCTTGTCGCCTACCGGGCAGATCAACCCCGGCGCAGTGCCGCGTCGTTGCTCGATAATGGCAGCGCCTTTTGGCACCATTGCCTGACGCATATTGATCTCGGGCATTCGTCGATTGCGTGAGGCAAACATTTCAGAAATGGCCATGCCAACGGCGTCATCAAATTCGAGTTCGACACCCATGATTTCGGCAATTGCTTCGCGCGTTATGTCATCGTGAGTTGGTCCGAGACCGCCACAAATAATTACAGCGTCTGCGTCAGCAAGTGTCGATCGAATTGCTTTCACCATCCGTTCGAGGTTGTCGCCCACTTTGACTTGTAAGCACGAGTCAATGCCGGCAGCCGACAGTTGCTCTCCTAACCAAGCCGAGTTGGTGTCAACAATTTGTCCGAGCAATAATTCGGTGCCGATAGCAACAACATCACAACGCATTGCTTAGGCCTGCTTGCGTGCTTTGAATGCGACAGCGCCGTATTGCAAGCCGCTATACAACGTCAGCACGGTCGCAATGCCAAGTGAACCTTTGGCAAGATAGTTGTAGTCGGCAGCACTCCACGGCAACACCGCAAACCCAACCGAAACCTGCTGTGCAAATGTCTTGAATTTCGCAGCCTTACTTGCAGGCACGCTCACACCCTTGGCACCTGCAAATACGCGATACAAACTGATGGCTATTTCGCGCGCTGCGATCAGCCCAACGAGCCAAGGGCTAAACATGCCGCGACTCACCAAGATAAACATCGAGCCAAGCACGCACACTTTGTCGGCTAGCGGGTCGAGAAATGCCCCGCTGCGAGTAGTGCCGTGCCTGCGTGCAAGTTGGCCGTCTACAAGATCGCTGAGGCATAACAAAAACCACAAGCCTGTTGCCACCCATGAACCCACATTGTCTGCAGGAATAATTGCAAACATCAACGGCGAAATCAGCAACCGACCAACCGTTACAGCGTTAGCCCATGTGCGAATCGCACTTGGATCAACGGGCATGCCTAAAAATCACCTTCTTCATCGTCACTATCTTCTACCGAACTTCCCTCAGCGACCAAATCTGGACCCATTGCATCCACAATGAGCACTGTTGCAAACTCACCAACAGTCAAGGCTCGGCTCACATGCACAATGCCGTCAATGGACGGTGCTTCCCAGTGAGTGCGTCCAATGCCCACTTCGTCAACAAGTACTTCGACCGTGCGACCAATGAGCGCGTCACGTCGATTTGCCGTGATGTTGTCTTGCAACTCGCGCAATTCGGCAATTCGCTCGTTCATGAGTTCGGCTGGCACGTGATCAGGCAACGTCATTGCATGCGTGCCTTCTTCTGGGCTAAACGTAAAGAATCCACACCAATCCAATTGCGCGTCTTCAACAAACTGCAACAACTGATCGTGGTCTTCTTCGGTCTCCCCCGGGTATCCAACAATGAAGTTGCTACGAAAAGCAGCATCGGGGGCGAGCACGCGAATGTCGTTGATGCGCTTAAGAAAGCGCTCTCCATCGCCCCATCTGCGCATGCGACGCAAATGAGTCTTGCTTACATGCTGCAGCGACAAGTCGAAGTACGGCACACCGGTATCAAGAATTGCTGCAATAAGTTCGTCGCTCAAATCACTTGGGTACAGATACAACAACCGAGTGCGCTGTACTTTGGCTGTTACAGCGCGCACAAGTGGAACAATTGAACCAGCTCCAAGTTCGCTCGGGCGATCCTTGCCATAACTTGCAAGATCTTGTGCAATCAGCACAATCTCTTTTGCGCCAAGCTCGTCTACCTCGTGCAAAATGGAGTCGATATCACGACTGCGTTGCGGGCCTCTAAAACTTGGAATTGCACAAAAACCGCAATTACGGTCGCAACCCTCTGCAATTTTTACATACGCCCACGGCGCAGTGCTTTTTGGGCGCGGCAAGTTGAGCAGGTCAAATGATGGAATTGGTGCTGCCGAAATGGAAATTGGTTTACGACCCATGTGTACCGGCACACCAAAGCCAGCAACTTGATCTACTTCGGGAAGAGCCTCGGCAAGTTCGGCCCCATAGCGCTCGGCCATACAGCCAGTGACAACAAGCCTTGCTCCATCTTTGCGTTGTGCTCCAAGGGCAAGCACCGCGTCGATACTTTCTTTACGTGCGTCTTCAATAAATGCGCACGTATTGACAACAACCAAGTCTGCAAGTGAAGGGTCATCGGTGGCAATCAAGCCATCAGCAAGCAACGTGCCGACAATTTTGTCCGAATCGACATCATTTTTTGGACAGCCAAGCGTCTCGACATAAAAACGTTGCTGCACAACATGTAATCCTACAGTTCGCTTGTTTAGTAATTGAGCTTGAGCCCCTTATATGACCACGGCATCGACACCAATCTGCCCGTTCCAGAAAGCGTGATGTATGCAGTCTTATTCTCTGGTCCACCAAAGCAGATGTTGGTCGTGAGCGGGTCACCTGTCAAAATCTGTTCGAGCACTACTCCATCTGGCGAGATCACGGTGATGCCAGCAGTTTGCAGACCGAGTGTGGCGACACACACATTGCCGTCACCATCGACCGCAAGGGAATCAAACAGTTGCAAGCCTGGCAATCCACACAACAAGCCAGATGGATCTATTGGCGAGAACGGTGTTGTCTCACCTGGCGCAGTGACCGTTGCGTGGTAGACGCGACCCGTATAAGTTTCGGCCCAATACAACTTGGTGCCGTCTGGAGACAAGCCAATTCCGTTTGGAGACTCGGTTGGAAAAATAACTTCCTTGATCATTGTGCCGTCGGTCTTGGCGTAATAGATGCCAGTGAAGTCAGCCGTGCGATGCTCCCGAATTCCATGATCGGTGAACCACATGCCACCCTGTTTGTCGAAGACCAAGTCGTTTGGCCCGCGCAACTTGATTCCGTCGCACTCTGTGTAGAGGTCGGTCACTTTGCCCGATGCAATATCCACGCGTTGAATGCGACCACCGATGTAGTTGTCTGGATTAAACGGACCAGGAAATGTCAGTCCAAGAAAATCAACTTCCGAAAACGATCCACCGTTGTTGCACAAATAAATTGCGCCATCAGGACCAATGGCGATTCCGTTCGGGCCGCCAGGAGTGTCAGCAATTTTTTGCTTACTTCCGTCCGGCAACACTCGCGTAATCACTTTGCCAAACATCTCCACCAAAATCACGCTGCCGTCGGGCATAGCGATTGGTCCTTCGGGAAAGCGGAATCCAGATGCAATTTCAGTAAATTCGGTCATGGCGAGACTTTAGATCTCCAACCGGCCCGCCATGCAAGCGGCACAAAACTCGTTAGCTGGCTTGTTGCAGTTGCTCGAGCTCTTCCAATGTCATCAACACTTCGCGAGGCTTTGAGCCATCGCTTGGGCCAACGATTCCACGGCTTTCGAGCAAGTCCATGATGCGGCCAGCACGGGCAAATCCGATCTTGAGCTTGCGCTGCAACATCGATGTTGAGCCCTGACGAGTGCGCACAACTAAGTCCATTGCCTGACGCAACAATTCATCATCGTCGCTGTCACCAGTGGTGCCACCTAACAGATCTGCGCCACTGCCACCACTCTTCTCGCCGTCGACACCAGATACATAGACAACTTCAGGTGCTTGACGACGCCAATGCCCAACAACCTTGCGCACCTCGGCTTCGTCAACCCATGCCGACTGAATTCGCTGTGACACCGATGTGTTTCCTGGCAACAACAACATGTCGCCCTTACCAATCAGTTTCTCTGCGCCAGGCTGATCCAAGATCACGCGACTGTCGGTCAGGCTTGACACCGCAAACGCCATGCGAGCAGGAATGTTTGCTTTGATAACACCGGTAATGACGTTGACGCTTGGACGCTGCGTTGCAACGATCAAGTGGATGCCAACCGCACGCGCTTTTTGCGCAATACGAGTGATGCAGTCTTCTACGTCGCGAGCCGCAACCATCATCAAGTCATTTAACTCATCAACCACAATCAAGATGTATGGAATGCGATCAAAACTCTGGTCGGTGTTTTGTTCTTCCGACAAATCGCCACGGTCGTACGCAGCGTTGTAACCAACGATGTCTCTGAAGCCGGCCTCGACCAACAAGTCGTAACGCCGCTCCATCTCTTTGACTGCCCAACCCAGCGCATTGGCAGCCTTCTTTGGGTTTGTTACTGGCGGCGTGAGCAAGTGTGGCAATCGCACGTACTGCGCCATTTCGACCTGCTTTGGATCTATCAAAATCAGCTTCACTTGATCCGGAGTCGAACGCATCAGTACCGATGTGATGATGCAGTTAATCGCACTCGATTTTCCTGCACCGGTTGTGCCGGCAATCAACATGTGTGGAGTTGTAGAGATATTGAGAAATACTGCGCGACCAGCAATGTCTTTACCCACAGCAACATCGAGAGGATGTCCGGCTACGCGCGCTTCCTGCGACATCATCAAATCGCCAAGCGACACCAACTCGCGTTGCGCGTTTGGTACTTCAATACCAATTGCCGACTTGCCAGGAATTGGGGCCAAGATGCGCACATCAGTTGCAGCCATTGTGTACGCGATATCGCGCGACAACGAAGTCACTTTGGCAACTTTGACGCCACCACCCAATGACAACTCAAATCGCGTAACTGTTGGGCCGCGCGTGTATCCAACTAATTCAGTTTCTACGCTGTGTTCTTTGAGCGCTTCAACCAGTTTCATACCGCGCTCTTGCGTTGCACGCTCGTCGGCCCTCTCGTGACGAGTCACTGTCAACATGTCGAGAGTGGGCAACGACCAACTGCTTGGGTTTGCACCTGGCCCGAGAGGCATCTGTTGAGCAATACCCTTCACAATTGCCGCAGCAGTAGGCGATGGTGCTGAAACAGGAACATCTGTTTGCGAAAGCTTTGGCTTGCGCTTTTTGCGTTCGCGACGAGGCTTTACTACTTCTTCGTATTCGTCTTCTTCATCACTATTTTCTGCGTCGCGATCATCGCGATCTGCAACGTCCTCATCATCTAATGCAATATCGTAAAACTGCGGTTCGTCAGACTCATCAAATTGCAGATCACGACTGCTATCACGGCGGCCTTGCGGCATTGACACGCCGTTTACCCACGCCGAGATGCGGCGATATAACTCTGGCAACGTATTACCAGTAATCAACAACACACCGCCAAGCATCGACCCGAGCAACAAAATTGTTGTGGCAATACCGCCAATGCTTTGTCGTAACGGCTCCCCGATCAACCAGCCCATCCATCCGCCAGCACTCGAGAGCGCGTTCATTTCTGCACTTATAGAGCCGCCACCTTTAAGAATGTGAATTTCGCTCAACACTGCAATCGACAACACAGTCCAACCCAATGCGAGACGGACACGATGTTGCACTTCGGTGCGCTTAATAAAGGCAACTCCGGCACCGATGACCAGCACCGGAATGACGAATCGCCCGACGCCGATTGTCCAAGACAACAACGTGTTGAGACCGCGACCAACCGGCCCAGCCGTGCGCGCATACACCGACATAAAGAGCAAAATGCCAAGACACACCAAGGCGATGCCACCAAATTCGTGGCCACGACCCTCAAGGATCGACTTCAATACCGATGGACGCCGAGCGCGTCTAAATTGCATCTCGTCGGGGTCAACCGGTTTATGGCTGCGCAGCGGCCTGATCTGAGCGTCGCCGCGTGATGCGGGTCGCGATTGGGCGCGCCCCCGTTGAGACCCCTTACGGGGCTTGGTTGCCATGCAACAAACTTACCAACGGGGTGCTCCCCAATTGGGGCATACCCGCAATGGGTCAATATCCATCTGTAGCACAGAGTGCTACAGTGGTTCTATGTCAACGATTATCACGCAGCGCGAACTCCGAAACGACAGTGGCGACATCATGCGCCGTCTCGATGACGGCGAAACATTCGTCGTGACGAGCAATGGTCGACCAGTGGGCGAACTCACACCACTTCGTCGCAATAGATTCGTCTCGTCCATTGCCGTTGCTGCAATGTTTGCAAATGCGCCGAGCATTGATCCAGTTCGTTTTCGCAACGACGTAGACACATCTATCGATCAAAACATATCCCCTCGTGCCTAAACCACGGATTGTTCGCGGTCTTCTCGATACATCTGTAATTATCAATCTAGAAAATATTGAACGAGCAAAACTGCCTGCAGAAATTGCGGTCAGCGCACTCACCATGGCCGAGCTTGCGGCTGGCCCGCACGCAACAAACGACCTCAATGAACGAGCCGCGCGACAAGACCGATTGCAACGCATCGAAGCACTTGTCGATCCATCGCCTTTTGATGCTGCTTCGTTTCGCGCCTATGGTCGCATCTACGCAGCGGTTGTGGCGTCAGGGCGCAAAGCACGTGGCCCACGCATGGTCGATCTGCTTATCGCGTCAACGGCATGTGCGCTCAATATTCCGCTCTTCACCAAAAACCCAAATGATTTCAAATCAATCGAGCATCTGGTCAAGGTCATCGCCCTCTAAAACCTGCCAATGCAGGAAACTTTGTAACTAGGTCTCCATCACGATCGGCACGATCATCGGACGGCGCTTGGTGCGCTCCGACACAAACTTGCCCGCAGCGCGGCGCACTTCTTTTTCGAGTGCGTCCACGTCCCTAGTGCCCGCTTTCAGCGCCTTCTCCACAGCCTTCGATACCGTTACAACTGCCTCATCAATCAAGTCTTCTGCTTCTGGCGCATACACCCATCCACGCGTAATGATTTCTGGGCCAACAAGCACCCGCCCAGCGTCAATATCAACGGTGACGACAACAACGACTACGCCCTCTTCCGCAAGCACCTTGCGATCGCGCAACACACCTTGACCAACATCGCCAACTATGCCATCTACATACAACATTCCCGCCGGCACCCTGCCTGCAAGTTCAATGCCGTTGTCGGTGATCTCAATAACATCGCCGTCTTCGCACAACACAATGCGCGACTCCGGTACGCCCATTGTGCGTGCATGCTTGGTGTTCGCAACCATGTGGTGGTACTCACCATGAATTGGCACAAACCATTCGGGTTCAGTAATTGATAAATACATCTTGAGGTCTTCGGCTTGTGCATGACCAGTTGCGTGCACGTCGGCAATACCCGAGTGCACCACGTCGGCGCCAGCACGCAGCAAGCCGTCGATCACACGGTTGACATTGCTTTCATTGCCAGGAATTGCATGGCTCGAAAAAATCACCAAGTCTTTAGGTCCGATCTTGACAAACTTGTTGTCGCCGCGCGCCAACAGTGAAAGTGCAGCCATCGGCTCGCCCTGCGAACCTGTAGAAATCACGCACACTTTTTCTGGCGGATAGTTGTCAATATCTTCGATGTTGACAAACGCATGATCGGGCAACTTGATGATGCCGAGGTCGCGCGCCATGCGCACATTGTTGATCATTGACCTGCCAAGTGTGGCCACTACTCTGCCCGCATCAATGGCCGCTTCAGCAATTTGCTGCACGCGATGAATGTGACTTGCAAAACTCGCAGTGATGATGCGTTCTGTCTTGTGTTCAGCAAACAACTGTCGCAACACAACACCCACACTGCGCTCGCTTGGCGCCGAGCCGCGCTCTTCGGCATTGGTGCTGTCGAGCATCAATAAGCGAATGCCATCGCCAGCGGCCAACGCACCAAGGCGAGCCAAGTCAGTTCGACGATCATCTACCGGAGTCAGATCAATCTTGAAGTCGCCTGAGTGAATGATCACGCCTTGCGGTGTATGCAATGCAATGGCATGAGCAAATGGAACAGAGTGGGTAACAGGAATGAACTCGACATCAAATGGCCCAATGCGTCGGCGCTCGTTGTCGACAACAGGAATCAGTTCGGTTTTGCCCAAGAGCCCGGCTTCTTCGATGCGGTTGCGAGCTAGACCAAGTGTGACTGGCGAGCCATATATAGGAAACGAAAGCTCACGCAACAAAAATTGCAACCCACCCACGTGATCTTCGTGACCATGAGTAGCCACGCATGCTTCAATGCGATGTGCGTTGTCGCGCAAATACGTAAAGTCGGGCAATACCAAGTCGATGCCGTGCATATCTGCATCTGGAAACATCAATCCGCAGTCGATCAACAACAGCCGATCGTCCTGCTCGATCACCATGCAGTTGCGACCTATTTCGCCGAGACCACCAAGAAAAATAATTCGGACTGGCGCCGCCATTATTTTTGTGCCAAGCGAGCAGCGCGCAAGTTTTCGAGCACTTTTTTACCGCGCTCTTCGAGGCCGTCTGGCGGCGGACCCATCGGCAACCTTGCCTCGCCCACTTCAAGGCCGAGCAAATTCATTATCACCTTGCTTGGCAATGGGTTTGGATTGTCATCACCAGTCTCAAACGCAAAACTCTCAAGCATGCGAGCGTTGATGCGACGTGCACCATCTACATCGCCCTTTGCCCAACAATCAAACATCTCTTGATGATCAAGCCCAGTCCAGTGTGTAGCCACACCAATCACGCCGCATCCACCAATAGCCATAAACGGAAGGGTGAGCCCATCATCGCCGCTGTACAACTCGAAACCAGCAGGCGCTTGCGACATCAACACCGCAGACTCGGCTGGGTTACCTGCAGCATCTTTGACAGCAGCCACATTTTTTACTTCGCGCGCCAACTTGAGCAATAACTGCGTCGAGATCTTGCGACCGGTGCGCGCTGGAATGTCGTACACAACAACAGGCAATGGCGTTGCTGCACACATCGCACGCATATGTCCTTCGATGCCAGCTTGTGATGGACGGTTGTAATAAGGAGTAACGGCCAAGATGCCAGCAACACCCAACTTGGTGGCTTCTTTGGTTAAGTGCACCGAGTGCGCTGTGTCGTTAGTGCCCGTGCCAGCAATGACCGGAATCGTGACGGCCTCGACAACTGCGGCAAACAGACTCAGGCGTTCATCGTCGGTGAGCACAGGTGATTCACCCGTAGTGCCCGCAATAACGAGACCATCGTTGCCGTTGTCTTGCAACCATTTAGCAAGCCGTCTTGCACCATCCACATTGAGTGCTCCGTTCTTATCGAACGGAGTCACCATTGCTGTTAGTACTCGACCAAACCTTGCCATGCGTTAGTGGCTATTCGCCAACTGTGGCAAGTGGCGCACCAATTTCAAACTTGGTGAACTCTTCGCCTGTGTCCTCATGATCTTCAAATTGGATGACATCCATTTCCTCGAAGCGGTGACGCAACCACTTGTCGTTGCGATCAAGCAAACCCAACTTTTTGCAGTTAGGAACAATCTTGGCAAACAACAATTGCTGAAAGAACTTGCGGGTTGGGTCATTGATCGTGATTGGCACAACATCGCGTGGCTTGACACCCATGCGCTCCCAAACTTCTTGTTGCAAGAATCGGTCACGCATGCGAATGCTTGCTTCAAAAGCAAACTCTTGGCGATCTTTGATCTCTGCATCGGTCATGTCTTCATATGCTTCTTTGAGACTGAGCACGCCGAATGCCACGTGTCGAGCTTCGTCACTCATGACGTAGCGCAACAACTTCTTGAGTAGCGGCTCACCTGTGAGTTCATGCAAGTAACCGAATGCAGCAAGTGCAAGACCTTCGATCATGATTTGCATTCCTAAGTACGTCATGTCCCAACGACTGTCCTTGATGATGTCGTCCAACAACATCTTCAAGTGAGCATTGACGGGATACATGCCCCCCATTTTCTCATCGAGGTAACGGGCGAAAACTTCTACGTGACGAGCCTCGTCTACTACTTGAGTGCTGGCGTACAACTTTGCGTCGTACCAAGGAACGGTCTCCACAATTTTGGCAGTGCAAACAAGCGCACCCTGCTCGCCGTGCAAAAACTGCGACAACGTCCAACGACGCGACTCGATACCAAACTCCAACCATTCTTTATCATTCCATTTTGCAAGCGGAGTATTTGCATACAGCGAAGGATCAATGCCGCTACCGATGAGCAGTTGGTCTGCAGTAATTGTCTTCTCGATGTCAACTGACGTGCTCCAGTCGAGATCAGTTGAACCATTCCATTGACCGGTCTTGGCTTTTTCGTACAACTTGCGAAGTTGTGGACGAGCAAGTGAATAGTCCCAAGTAAAGATGGTGTCGCCACCGCCCTTGACACTGTGTTGCACTTCGTTCGGATCGGTATTACAGACACTGAGAATCGCCTCAATGTCATTGATCTCTGAACGACCGATGATTTCCTCGTTGCTGGCGTGTGTAATAGTCATGCCCCACATCCTATGACACAGCCCGAGGCACAACAGGTGTTGGACGCATCCCAATCAAAAAGTTCATATTCATGCGTAAATCCGCCATTATGCGGACAGTTATCTCCTTGCAGATGATTTGTCAGACATCTGGCAGGACATAGTCGGCAAACTGCTCGCGCAATGTCTTTTTTGAAAACTTGCCAACGCTCGTCTTTGGCACTTCATCAATAAACACCACGTCGTCTGGCACTTGCCACTTGGCTAGGCGTGGGCGCACATAGTCGAGCACTTCTGCCTTGGTCAGTGTCTCGCCCGGGTTGAGCACTACGCATGCAAGCGGACGCTCCGACCACTTTGGATGAGTCACGCCAACTACAGCGGCTTCTTTGATCTTTGGATGCGACATCAATTCGTTTTCGATCTCAACTGATGAGATCCACTCGCCACCCGACTTGATCAAGTCTTTGGTGCGATCAACCAATCGAATACGACCCTTTGGATCCACCGATGCAACATCTCCCGTACGCAGCCAACCGTCGGCCGTAAAGCTCTCGCCCGCACGGGCATCGTCGTAATACGTAGAAGCAATCCAGTTTCCACTGCACTGCAGTTCTCCACTTGTTTCGCCGTCCCATGCAACCGGATCAGTGGTGCCAGGAACGACCACTCGCGCATCAACACCAAAAGCGATTTGACCAACAGTTGTGCGCAACTCGGCTTGCTCTAATTGCGGAAGTAACTGATCCGCTGCCGAAAGCATGCACACTGCAGCGATTGGACTTGTTTCTGTCATACCCCACGCTTGCAAAATTGGCAAGCCTGTCTGTTCGCGATATCCCTCGCTTAATGCTTTGGGAACAGCCGAGCCACCGCACGGAATTGCGCGCAATGAAGAAGTGTCGCGACCCTTCAACTCTGGCAACACTGCCATCCAAATTGTTGGCACTCCTGCTGCAACCGTTACCTTTTCTTCAACAATTAGGTTGGCAATTGCTTTGCCCGACAAGTCCGGACCAGGCATGACTAATGTTGCTCCTGCCGCAACTGCTGCGTGAGCAAGACCCCACGCATTGGCATGGAACATCGGCACAACTGGCAAAATGATGTCGCTTTCGCGCGCACCAAGGGAATCTGCGGTCATTGCACCAAATGTGTGCAAGTACGTCGAGCGGTGGCTGTACACAACCCCCTTTGGATTGCCAGTCGTGCCACTGGTGTAACACATACTTGCAGCCAAATTTTCGTCAGTGATGTTGAACTCGACCCCAGGTGTTCCCTTTAAAAGCGCCTCATAGTCGTGCATCTCAAAACCCTTGACAGAATCTGGAACATCTCCCTTTCCGTCATCCATAATCACCAAATGTTTGACAGTGGTGAATGTTGGCAACAGTGGCGCAATCAAACCAAACAGTGAACGGTCAATAAAGATCACTTCGTCTTCAGCGTGGTTGGCAATGTATGTCAACTGCTCTGGGAACAATCGAATGTTGAGCGTGTGTGAAACACGGCCTGTGCATGGTGGAGCAAAGTACAACTCGAGATGACGTGCTGTGTTCCACGCAAATGTCGCAACGCGACCATCTTTACTAATGCCCAACTTGTCAAGCACTCCGCCGAGTTGGCGCGTGCGCGCAGCCCACTCGCCATAAGTAGTGCGCTCTCGACCAGTAGCAGTTGCTGTGATGATCTGCTTGTCGCTGTGATACTTCTCGGCACGCTCAAACAAATGCACCAGAGTGAGTGGTGTCTCTTGCATTAAACCCTTCATAACCCTCCAGTATTTTGTGTTCCACACCTTTTAACTTCTCATCAAGTTAGCAACTCCGCTAGATTGCTAGAAATGCGAAAAGCGGTGCTCACTCTTACAACGCTGTTATTTGTCATTGGCACCATCGGCAGCAATATTGGGCCGGCGTTAGTTGACGAAAACCCCCGACTCGTGCTGCTCTTAAGTTCGCGCAATCGCAATCTTTTTGGCTCTGTGCCCTATATCGACCTGACGTCATACATAGCAATCGGATTTCCACGCGTACTTATCGCTGGAATTGCCCTCTATCTCGTGGGTCGTTGGTATGGGGCCAAGGCACTCGGCTGGGTCGAGGGCAACATGGGTGAACTACCTGCGATTTATCGCTGGACAGAAAACGCTGTCGAGAAGGCCGGCAGTGTGGCTCTTGTGCTCATGCCAGGCAGCAACATTGTGTGCTTGCTACTCGGCCACAAGCGCATGGATCCAGGGCGTTTTGTGCCACTCCTATGCATTGGCATTGCAATAAAACTTGCGGTCTTATGGCGCGGCGGCCAGATCTTTGCCGAAGAAATCAAGTCGTTTCTGAATTACATCGAAAAGTATCAGTGGTATGTAGTGATGGCACTATTTGCACTGTCCATGCTCCAGTCGGTGCGCAAGGGTCGATCACCACAAAAATAGATTTGTTTCTTCTTGCTTCTTGGCATGCAAATTTGGCAGACTCATGGATCAACCCCAAATGAGGAGCACCCCATGGCCGCAAAAAAGAAAATCAAAAAAGCAAACAAAAAAACTGCTAAAAAAACAGCCAAGAAGGCTGTAAAGAAATCAGCAAAGAAGAATTCTAAGAAAGTCGCAAAGAAAAAAGTCGCCTCGAAGACAACTGTAACTCTCGGCGGCAACAAAGTTTCGGTAAGCGGCAAACTTCCAAAGGTTGGATCACGTCTTCCAAAATTTGCACTCACCACTGGCAACTTGAGCGAGATCGGCAACTCCGATATCAAAGGCAAGCGCGTCATTTTCAACATCTTCCCTTCAATCGACACGCCAACATGTGCAACATCAACTCGCACATTTAACGAGATTGCATCAGGCTTGACCAACACCGATGTCTACTGTGTTTCCGCAGACTTGCCGTTTGCACAGGGTCGCTTCTGTGGATCTGAGGGCTTGGCAAATGTGAAGACCGCTTCGTCGTTTCGCTCCAACTTTGGCTCCGTGTTTGGCGTCAACCTCACGAGCGGTGTACTCAAAGGTGTCTTGGCACGAGCAGTCGTCGTCGTTGATGCAAATGGCAAAGTGCTGCACACTGAGCTCGTCAGCGAAATCGCCAACGAGCCAAACTACTCAGCAGCAATCAACGCGCTGAAATAATCTAGATACCAAGAAAAGTGTCGAGCCCAAGGGTGAAGCCCTTGTGCTCGGCAATTTTTTTGCATGCAAGCAAAACACCAGGCATAAACGAAGTGCGATCAATCGTGTCGTGACGAATCGTCAGCGTTTGCGACTGCGTACCAAGAATGACTTCTTGATTGGCCACAGTGCCGCGCATGCGCACAGCATGAATTGGAATATCGCCAGGGCCTTTTGCCCCACGCGCTCCAGTAATCGCTTCGTGCTTTGTCGGGTCGCTAGCCCACTCATTGCTGGCCGCAGCCATGCGTTGAGCAGTTGCAATTGCGGTTCCACTTGGTGAGTCTGCTTTGCCGTCGTGATGAATTTCAATAATTTCTGCGGTGTCAAAAAATGGGGCTGCCATCTCGGCAAAGCGCATCATCAACACTGCACCTACTGCAAAGTTGGCAGCAACAATACAGTTGCTATTCGTGAATGACTTTTTGAATGTGTCGAGGTCTTCTTGTGTGAAGCCGGTCGTGCCGACCACAGCGTGGATGCTGTGCATTGCAAGCCAAGGCAAATTGATGCGTGAAGCTGCCGCGACGGTGAAATCGACCGCAACGTCGACATGTGCGTCGGCAAGTGCACGCAACTCTTTCGAAATAGTGATGCCTTCAGCGGTAACGCCAGGCACTGCATCAACTGCAGCGACAAGTTGAAGACCATCGGCGTCCGCAATTGCGGCACAGGCTGCTGCGCCCATACGCCCTGCGGCGCCGATGACTCCTACTTTGATCATGAAACGAGGTTAGCCGTTAACAAAAACAGCATGAACTCAATTTCTAGCAATTAGCCGTTGAATTCGCTGTCGAATTGTTCTTCGAAGCTCACCGATACAGCATTGTCGCTGACTGGTTCTGCTGGGCGTGATCCACGATTTGGTTCGCGACGTGCGCTGTTGTCGCCACGGCTGTTGCCGCCACGATCTCCACCACGGCTGTTACCGCCACGACTATTGCCGCCACGATCTCCGCCACGGCTGTTACCGCCGCGGTCATTACGACCGCCACGATCTCCACCACTGCGCTCTGGACGCGGGCCACGATCGCCGCCTTCAGATGGTCCGCTTCCGGAACCCTTCATTGGCTCGCCGTCTGGTCCAATCAACGAGAGGCTGACTTTGCCACGGTCATCGATGTCGTCGACGCGCACTTGCACTTCGTCGCCGATGTTCAAGACATCTTCAACTTTGGCAATGCGTTGTCCGTTGCCCAACTTAGAGATGTGCACGAGGCCATCACGTCCAGGAAGGATGTTGACGAATGCACCGAACTGCGCGATGTTGACAACGCGGCCCGTGTAAGTAGCACCGAGGTCGGCTGTTGGTGGATCAACAATGGCAAGAATGCGTGCCTTTGCGTCTTCCACCTTGGCGTTGTCTGGTGAACCAATGGTGATGATTCCAGTTGCACCGTCGTCGGAGACGTTGATCTCTGCGCCGGTCTCTTGCTGAATCGTGTTGATGACTTTGCCCTTTGGCCCAATCACTTCGCCGACCTTGTCCAACGGAATGGTGAACGTCACGATCTTCGGTGCGCTTTCGGCAACCGTTGCACGTGGTGCAGCAATTGCTGCGTTCATCACATCAAGAATCTTCAAGCGTGCTTCTTTGGCCTGCTGCAATGCTGCTGCCAACACTTCACTTGGAATTCCTTCGATCTTGGTGTCAAGTTGCAATGCGGTTACTGCGTCTGCAGTACCAGCAACTTTGAAGTCCATGTCGCCGAATGCGTCTTCAGCACCCAAGATGTCGGTGAGCGCGGTGTATTTGCCCTGATCAAAGATCAGACCCATCGCGATACCTGCCACTGGGGCGATGATTGGAACACCTGCGTCCATCAACGAAAGACTCGATGCACAAACCGACGCCATTGAGGTGCTGCCGTTTGACGACAACACTTCAGAGACGAGACGCAATGTGTATGCAAACTCTTCTTGACTAGGAACAACTGGGAACAATGCGCGCTCTGCGAGTGCACCGTGTCCGATTTCGCGGCGCTTTGGGCTACCTACGCGACCGGTTTCACCGTTGGCCCAAGGAGCCATGTTGTAGTCGTGCATGTAACGCTTTGATGTCTCAGGTGTGATCGAGTCGATCATCTGGTTCATCTTTGGCATTGCCATTGTCAAGACGTTGAGCACTTGTGTCTCACCGCGCTGAAACAATCCGGTACCGTGTGCAGTCGAGATCAAACCAACTTCGGCTGATACTGGACGCAAGTCGGCTGGTGCACGACCGTCGATGCGGATGCCTTCATCAACAACGCGTTTGCGCACCAACTTCTTGGTGAGCGAACGAACTGCTTCTTTGATCTGCTTTTCTTGGGCTGGGAAAGCTTCTGCCAATTCGGTAAGCGTCTCGGCAGTTGCTGCGTCGATGGCCTCGTTGCGATCGCTCTTCAGAGCAATGCGAATTGCTGGCTGCAACTTGGTAGTTGCTGCTTTTTCAACTGCTGCAAACAACTCTGCCGAATAGTCAAGAACTGGTGTGTACTTGAGTGGCACGATTGGTCCTCGAGTTGCAATCACACTGGCAACAAGCTGGCGCTGCAACTTGATCGACTCTTTGATGTACTGCTTGCATACTTCGAGACCGCCGGCGATGACTTCTTCAGTCACCTTCGGTGCACCCGCTGCGCAATAGGTGAAACTCTTTTCGGTTCCGCCTGCTTCCACCATCATCACTGCAACGTCGCCGTTGTCGAGTTCGCGACCAGCAACAACGATTTCGAATGTTGCTTCTTCGCCCTCTTCGAATGTTGGGTGAGGAATCCATGTGCCGTCCTGGCTGTATGCCAAGCGCACTGCACCAATTGGTCCATCAAACGGAATGCCCGAGATCATGAACGAAGCAGATGCTGCGTTGATTGCGAGAACGTCGTGTGGGTTTTCTTGGTCGGCACCGATGACGGTGATGACAACTTGTGTCTCGTTGCGGTAGCCATCTGGGAAGGCTGGACGCAATGGGCGGTCTGTCAAACGACAAGTAAGAATTGCTGCTTGACTTGGTCGGCCTTCGCGACGGAAGAATGAACCAGGAATTTTTCCTGCTGCGTATGCACGCTCTTCAACGTCAACTGTCAACGGAAAGAAATCGATGCCGTCACGCACGCCCTTTGCGGCGTTTGCTGTCGCAAGAACAAGTGTCTTACCAACTTTGGCGATAACCGCACCTTGCGACTGCAAGGCAAACTTTCCGGTTTCGAAGGTGAGTGTTTTGTTGGTCCCAGAAATTGGTCCCGATACTGAAATGGCGTCAGCCATGTTTGTTTCCTTTCGTCTCTGGCGCGTCCGTGACGATCATCCAGAGTTTGAGGAGCAACCAGATCGATTCCCAGTCGGCAATCTCGCAACTTCAGTCCGAATTGACTGGCTGCGTTATCAGCGACTGACAACCGAATCCTGGTTGCTCGTTATGTGTTTACCGAACTGCTGTGCTTTAGCGGCGCAGACCGAGATCGTTGAGAAGTTTTCTGTACTTCTCAATGTCGCGAGCCTTAACGTAATCCAACATGCGGCGTCGACGCCCAACCATCATCAAGAGACCTCGACGACTGTGGTGGTCCTTATCGTGACTCTTTAGGTGCTCGGTAAGGTGATTGATACGTTCTGTCAGGAGTGCAATCTGCACTTCTGGGGAACCTGTATCGGTTGCGTGAATCCGGTGTTTGGATATCGTGTCGCTTTTTGCAGCAATAGCCACGGTAATGCCTTTCGTTTTCTCGCCGAATTGCGAGAAGTTGAGGTCGCTATCAGTCGGATGACCAACAGCATCACACCAGAGCAGGAAGCCCCAATGGACATAATCACTCTATCGGCGGAGAAACCCAAGTAATACGGGGTCCCTCGTAAAAACTGGTGTCACGAACTAGCTCCATATAAGTAGTGTGAATTGCTGTGTTCACAGGGATCGTCGAAGAACTAGGCACCATTGCCCAGCGGGATGGCAGTCGCCTGCGAGTCAATGCCTCTCTTGCCCTCGAAGGTTCCGGTCTCGGTGCATCAATTGCGGTGAATGGTTGCTGCCTCACGGTGGTGGCCACCGACGGTTCGTCGTATTGGGATGCCGATGTAAGCGAGGAAACATACTTGCGCACCAACCTCGGCTCGCTGCAAACCGGCGACGTTGTCAACCTCGAGCGACCTATGGCGCTTGGTGATCGATTGGGCGGACACATGGTGCTCGGTCATGTCGATGCAGTTGGAACTGTTGTGTCCCCTGCGCCAGATTTGGTCATTCGTATTTCGCGCGACTTGATGCACTTGATCGTCGAAAAAGGTTCGGTCACTGTTGACGGTATCTCACTTACAGCATTTGATCTGACCTCCGACACATTTCGTGTTGCTGTGATTCCACACACGTGTGCAGTCACAACATTGGGTGTGCGCAAATCTGGTGACGCTGTCAACATCGAGATGGATGTGCTTGCAAAGCATGTCGCAAAACTTGTTGAGCCACATAAATCCAAGCGTTCTTGGTGGCGATCGTTGGCAGGAAAATAAATGGCACGCGATCTTCCACAACTCCGCGAGAAGATCGATCAGATTGACGCGGCAATCGTTGCTTTGCTCGCACAGCGCATGGAAGTGTGCAGAGAAGTAGCAGAAGTGAAAGCCGGTTCATCAACCGCAGTTATTCAGCCGCAGCGTGTGCGCGAAGTACTGACAACGCGACGCCAATGGGCGATCAATAGTGGGGTTGACGCCGACTTTGCCGAACAGATATTTCGTATAGTGCTTTCCGAAACCCATCGCATAGAAGTTGCACACGATCGCGGAAGTGTCGAGCCTGTAAAAATTGCAGACACACTGCTCAGCGCTCTCGACACTGTTGCCGTGCGCATCGATCATGTTGTCGTTGCAGTCGTTGATCTCGCATCTGCTTCGGCATTTTTGTCATCGATCGGATTTGCGGTGCGACCTACGGAAGATGCCGACATCGTGACAGCCGATGCCGGTGGCGTCACTGTTGTGCTCGTTGGCCCAGGCAATGACCCTGCGGTGCGTGCACACTTGAATGCTCATGGTTCGGGCGTGCAACACATCGCTATTGAGGTGCTCAATGCCGGCTTCGTGCAACAAGCACTTGCAGCAGCAGGCATTCCCCTACTGACCGACGTAGTGGTTGACGCAGCAGGACACGAACAGCTTTTTACAGTTGTCGACCCAGCAACAGGCGTGCAGTTGGGCTTCATCAGTCGCACTGGTCATCGCGTACCCATTAGCGGCCACAATGTGCGAACGCTGTTTTCTGCTCTCGGCAACATCTAACTGCTCCGAAAATATTGATACCGACGTATCAAGCCGCTATAGTTGGGATCGCACGACAAATACAGGAAACTTCGCCCCTCTAACATGGTGAAGCAACTTGGTCGGGCGCTGGCAATCCAACTTCACTACACCCACGGAGGGTTCAGTTGTCGATATATCAGCGCTTACTTGAAACGCCCCTTGATCAGCTTTTGGCTGATGCGCGCGCAGTGCGCGACCGTCAGTTTGGTAGCCGGGTTACATACTCACCAAAAGTTTTCATTCCACTCACCATGTTGTGCCGCGACAAATGCGGCTACTGCACATTTGCTCAGCCACCAGCACGACTTGAAAATCCATATCTGTCCGCCGATCAAGTTTTGGCAATTGCCAAGCAAGGCGCTAAATCCGGATGCCACGAAGCGCTCTTCACGTTGGGTGAGCGCCCAGAGTTGCGTTACGACGTAGCCACCGAATGGCTAAAGGCAAACGGCTTTGACTCAACCGTGCACTACTTGCACGACATGGCAGCACTCGTACTCAAAGAAACTGGTTTGTTGCCGCATGCAAATGCCGGTGCCTTGTATAAAGACGAGTTGGCAATGTTGCGCAGCGTTTCGCCGTCGCAGGGCATGATGATCGAATCATTGCGTGACGATCTCGATTGCCATCGGGGCGCTCCCGACAAAGTTCCGCAACGCAGACTCGACACACTCGAGTGGGCTGGCGAACTCAAGATTCCATTTACTACCGGCATCTTGGTTGGCATCGGTGAAACTCGCGAAGATCGCATAAACGCGCTTGAAGCAATCGCTGCTTCGCATGCTCGACACGGTCACGTGCAAGAAGTGATCGTCCAAAACTTTTTGCCAAAGCCACGCACCGGCATGCAACACGAAGCACCGTGCCCACAAGATGAATACCTGTGGTCAATCGCCGCCGCGCGCATCATCTTGCCTCCAAACATTCACTTGCAAGCACCACCAAACCTCAGTGACGACTTTGGCATTCTGCTCGACGCGGGCATCGACGATTGGGGTGGCGTTTCACCGATCACGGCAGACCATGTCAACCCAGAACGCCCATGGCCAGCGCTCGACAAACTGCGCGTCGTCACCGAAGAGCGCGGCAAAGCACTTGCGCCTCGCCTCACCATTTATCCAGAGTTTGCAATCAACCCAACGGTGTGGGTTGATGATGCGCTGCACTTCCCTATTCAAGATCGAAGTGATGCCGAGGGCTTGGGTCGCGACGACCCGGGTCAGGTGTGGCCAGAAAAAGTAACCGCAGCAGACGTGGTCTTAGACGGCGCCGAAGTTGTTTTGATTGGCCACCGCTCAACACAGTGGTATTCGGGCGCAAACAATCCACCTCCCTCGCTGATCGGCACACAACACGATGGCACACCTTTTGCCGAAGTTGATGTTGACCAATTGCGCGGACCAGTCGCAGAAATCTTGCGAGGAGTAGCGCTAGGTCATCGCATTAACGAAGCCGAGATCGTCACACTCTTTAGTGCTCGTGGTAAAGAAGTGCGCGCTATTGCAAAAGTTGCTGACGACTTGCGCAAACAAGTTGTAGGCGACGCCATCACATGGGTGCACAACCGCAATATCAACTACACCAACGTGTGCACATTTAAGTGCAAGTTCTGCGGATTCTCTAAAGGTCCCCTCTCTCTCAACTTGCGCGGCACCCCGTACTTGCTCACGCTCGACGACATCGCCAATCGCGCACGCGAGGCATGGGACTTAGGCGCAACCGAGGTCACGTTGCAGGGTGGCATTCACCCAGACTTTGACGGCGACTATTACATCAATGTCACGCGCGCAGTGAAAGATGCAGTGCCAGAGATGCATGTGCATGGTTTCACTGCACTCGAAGTAACCGAAGGGGCCAAGCGCCTCGGAGAGCCGCTCTACAACTACATCATGCGACTCAAAGAAGCCGGTCTTGCATCTTTGCCTGGCACTGCAGCTGAAATTTTGGACGATGACATTCGTGCAATCTTGTGCCCAGACAAGATCAATACCGAAGAGTGGCTCGAGTGCCATCAAGTAGCCCACGAGGCAGGCTTGCGTTCAAACATCACGATCATGTTTGGATCCGTCGAGCATCCAAACAGTTGGGCCAAGCACATCGTGCGCACTCGGGCATTACAAGCACAGACTGGCGG
>JAQCJO010000070.1 GCA_027592925.1 Actinomycetota bacterium
TCGTCGCCAAGCACGTCTGCTGGCTTGTCCTTATCGACATCGACCCTAAACATCACGAGCTTGCGTGCCGGGCCAGTCTTCATCTCGGCCTCGACTGCAGCGCGACCAATAAATTCGTGGTCGAACTTCATCGCGCGTTCCATTCCGGATTCGAGCGGTGTGTAGATAGGACGGAACTCGCGATACCAGGTGCCGAAGTTCTTTTCGAGACGCATCGTGATCAGCGCACGAAAGCCGAACAAACGCATATCAAACTCTTTGCCGGCATCCCAGATGAGATCAAACAAGTAGCGCTGATATTCGGGTGCAATCCAAATCTCGTAGCCCAAGTCTCCTGTGTAGGTCATGCGTGACAACCACACCGGCGCCATGCCGATGTTGACGCGACGGAATGACATAAACGGAAAGTCCTTGGTTGCGAGCGATGTATGAGTCAGTTTTTGCAGGACGTCGCGCGAGCGCGGGCCTGCCACGGTCAGACCGACCATCGAAAGTGAAAGTGTCTCGAATCGAATTGGAGAACCCTCTGGTAAGTGAGCCAGGAACCAACGTGGGTGATGCACTTCTGCGGCCTGCGAACCGAACAAGAAGAACTCTTCCTCGCCAATTCGTGACACAGAGAATTCGCCTTCGATGCGGCCCTGTGGGTTGAGCATCGCGGTAAGCACAGTGCGACCAATCTTTGGCAACGCATTAGTGAACAGTCCTTGAAGCCATGCAGCCGAACCTGGGCCACTCACTTTGTATTTAGCAAAGTTGGAAGCTTCGGAGAACCCAACACGCTCACGCACCGCACGCGACTCTTCGCCCACGTTGTGGAAAGCACTCGATCGGTAGAACGTCACTTCTTCGACAGGTTCTTTATCTTTGTCTTGGAACCACAAAGGGTGCTCAAGACCAAAACCCACGCCCATCACTGCGTTGTGCTCGAGCAAGCGATCGTAAATTGGCGTGGTGAGCAACGGACGTGCTGCTGCTAGTTCTTCGTTAGGGAAAGTAATGCGGAAGCGACGCGAATAGTTTTCGCGCACTTTTGCGTGCGTGTAGGCGAGTGTTGCATAGTCGCCGTAACGAGCAACGTCCATACCCCAAATGTCTGCACCTGGGTCTCCATTGACCATCCAGTTAGCAAGCGACAATCCAACACCGCCACCCTGCGACAAACCGGCCATAACGCCACAGGCGGACCACATGCCACGCATGCCGCGAATTGGGCCAACAAGTGGGTTGCCGTCGGGCGAGAACGTAAATGGACCGTTGACAAACTTCTTGATGCCTGCACGACCAACAGCAGGGAAGTGAGCAAACCCACGCTCGAGTTCTGGTGCAATGCGCTCTAGGTCATGTGGCAACAACTGGAACACAAAATCCCATGGTGTTTCTTTCACTGACCACGGTCGGTTCTCTTGCTCGTAGGTACCGAGCAAAATGCTTTGACCTTCTTGACGCGCATAGATTTCGCCAGCGAAGTCAATGATGTGCGGCAACTCGCGACCCATTGTCTTGTTGTATTCAATGACTTCGTCCATTGGTTCGGTCATGAGGTAGTGATGTTCCATTGCCAACACTGGCAATTCAATACCACACATGCGCCCCACCTCGCGGGCCCACAATCCGCCAGCATTCACAACATGCTCTGCATGAATCGTGTGGTCCTGGTCGGTGATGACATCCCATGTGCCGTCTGGACGATGGCTAAGCCCAGTCACCCATGTATCGGTGTACACCTCGGCGCCAAGTTTTTTTGCACAGATCGCGTATGCGTGCGTTACACCGTATGGGTCGACTGAACCTTCGTCTTCGTCGTACAAAGCACCGACGAAGTATTTCTCTTCGAGTAACGGGTTGAGAGCCTTTGCTTCTTTCATCGACAACATTTCCATGTGCATGCCCAAGTAGCGGCCACGGGCCTGCGCCATGCGCAAAAAGTCGAGACGCTCAGGTGTGTCGGCAAGCATCAGGCCGCCTGGCAAGTGAATGCCGCAATTTTGACCAGACTCTTTTTCGATCTCTTTGTACAAGTTGACGGTGTATTGCTGCAAGCGAGCAACATTTGGGTCACCGTTGAGCGTGTGCATACCGCCGGCTGCGTGCCATGTTGAACCTGCTGTGAGCTGTTTGCGCTCAACGAGCACTACATCTGTCCATCCGGCTTTGGTGAGGTGATACAACACCGAAGCGCCAACGACGCCTCCACCGATTACTACAACGCGCGCTGATGATTTCATGATGAGTGACTTTCTATGTTTTTTACTGAATGTCTTTTGCTGAATGTCTGTTGCTAAATGTCTGTACTTAAAAGTCAGTTGCTACGCCACCCTCGGCGAGTCTGCGGGCACGAAATGCGTCGAGCTCTGCAACAACCGCTGGGTCAATCGCCGGCTGCTCGTAACTCTCGAGATATGCCTTGGCAAGTTGGCGGGATTTTTGGTCGGCGGTTGGTTTGCCAGCCTCTTCCCACGACCCATAGTTGCGCCAGTCAGAAAGAATTGGTTTGTAAAACGCATCGCGGAAACGATCCTGCGTGTGTTGCACACCAAAGTAGTGACCGCCCGGGCCAACTTGTCCGATTGCTTCGTGGGCGAGTGTTGCTTCATCAACAACGATCGGATCGAGATACGCAGCGACCATCGCCAACAAGTCAGCGTCGAGCACAAACTTCTCGAGTGAAGCGTGAAGTCCGCCTTCCATCCAGCCAGCACCGTGCATCAACACGTTGACACCACCCTGAATCGCGCCCCATAGCGAAAACACGCTCTCATAAGCAGCCTGCGCATCCAGGGCATTTGCTGCACACACATTGCTCGAGCGGTATGGCACGTTGTAGCGGCGAGCGAGTTGGCCGCCAGCCATCGCAGTGCGCATGTATTCAGGAGTTCCAAATGCAGGAGCGCCGGATTGCATGTCAACATTCGATGTGAAACCACCGTATGCAACTGGTGCACCGGGGCGAACGAGTTGAGTGAAAACCATGCCAGCAAGCGCCTCGGCATTTTGCTGGGCGAGTGCACCAGCAAGTGTTATCGGTGCCATTGCGCCTGCCAATGTAAACGGCGTAATGATGATGATCTGGTTGCGTGACGAAAATTCCATAATGCCTTGCAGCATCGGAGTGTCGAGTCGCAATGGTGAAGACGAGTTGATGATGGAGAACACCGATGGTTCTTTGTCAAGTTGTTCTGGAGAAACCTGACGCGCGATGCGCGACATCTCGAGCACATCTTGGTTGCGTTGACGACCGAGGCTGTAACAGTGAATTGCTTTGTCGGTCATGGTGAGCATGTCGTACGAGCACTCGATGTGGCGAATTGATGCGTGCAAGTCGACTGGCTCGACTGGGTAACCAGCAGTGAAGTGGACAATGTTGAACATTTGAGTCAACTTGAGCAGGTCTTGGAAGTTTTGGCGGTTGCCTGCGTGGCGCGTTCCGTCGAGTTCCATAAAGTTTGGTGGGCTAGAGACCGAACCAAACGCCATCCAGTCTCCGCCGATGTTGAGGGTGTGCGCAGGATTGCGGGCGTGCAACTTAAATTCGCTCGGGCATGTCTTGATTGTCTCGAGCACCATTTCTGGGTCGAAGCGCACACGATTGTCGGTGATTTTTGCGCCGGCTTTGGCAAGCAGGTCACGGGCTTCTGGCAACAAAAAATCCATGCCGTACTCAGACAGAATGCGCAAGGACGCTATATGGATGCTTTCAAGTTCGTCGTCGCTCACCACTTTGGTGGGCGCGTATTTCATCCGTGGTTGGCGAAACGGTTTCTGTTCGGGAAGCAGTGAGCGAGGTCCTGCGGCATGTCGTTCGCGGCCGCGACGACGTGGAGATCCATCTTCTACTTCGGGCACTATGTCCTCTCCAAATGCGTAAATATCAACAGGACTAGAGAACATAGACTAGTGCTCAAGCCTCGGATAGCGATAATTTATGCCTATATTTCGCGGCTAATGCCTTTGTGAAACGAAAGCGTCAGTGGCTATTGACCGCGGCTATTGACCGCGACGGCGGCGAATTTCTGCAGAAATAGCAGGCACGACTTTGTGCAAATCTCCGATGACGGCGTAGCCAGCCTTGGTCACGATGTTTGCTTCGCGGTCGGTGTTGATCGCCAAGATATTCTTCGAGGCCATTGCGCCCACCCAATGTTGAATCGCACCAGAAATACCGCAAGCGATGTAGATGTCGGGGGCAATGCGCGTGCCCGTCTGACCGACTTGATCAACGTGGTTGCGCCAACCATTGTTGGTCACAGCGCGTGAGCAGCCGACGATGCCACCCAATAGCCCGGCCAATTCCTCGAGAGGGCCAAATGCTTCAGCTGATCCGACACCGCGTCCACCACTGACAACAACTGGCGCTGTAACAACTGTCACACCAGCAACCCGCTCGACTCTGTCGCGAACGAACGAGTGCAAGACCGATGCATCTAATGCAACGTCAACGACTGCAATTGCAATAGTCGAAGGTGCTTCGACAGGTTCAACAGTGTGGTTGGCAAGCGTGACGAGTTTAATTGAAGCATCGAGTGCAGCGTTCTCGAGTAGCGACCCACCCCAACGCGCGCGAGTTACTTGCATCGGTTGTGTGCCATCAAACGATGTATTAAATTCTGTGCAGTTCATGGATGCTGGTAAGTCAAGTCGTGCGGCAACTTGGGCAATCACTTCGTGACCGCGCTCGGTTCCACATCCGATAACAACCTGGGGCGATATGTTACGCACAATTTGTGCAACAGACTCACCCCATGCTTCAGGACCAAAGTCAACAAGTGCAGCGTGGTGCGCTTGATGCACAGTTGTTGCGCCATATGCAGCGATTGTGTCGCTCAGTGCGTCGGCATTTGCGCCAACGGTTACTGCTTCCATTGTTGTGTTGATTTGTTTTGCAAGATTGCGACCAGCGGTGAGTGCGCCGAGTGATGCTGGAGTCATCGTTCCACGGTCGTGTTCTACAACGACCAGCACGCTCATTTGAAAACTCCAAGTTCAACGAGCAAGTCGACTACTGCCGACGCTGCTTCTGGACCAGTGCCAAGAATCTGTGTGTTGCTGACACGCTCAGGTGGGCGCTGCAACTGGATCATTTTGAGTCCACCAACCTCTGCAGAAATTTCGGTGCGCTGGATCTCAACTTTTTTGGAAGCGAGGCGACCCTTCATCGTTGGGTAACGGGGGAGGTTGATGCCTTCACGCACTCCGATACACGCAGGAAGTGGCAGGTTGTAGATCTCGATACCAGCATCCGACTCGCGACGAATTGTTGCAACGCCGTCTGCTACCTCAATGCCTTTTGCACCGTTGACCATTGGTCGACCGAGTTTGACTGCGGCACGTACACCAACTTGGTAGCCGCACGAGTCGGCCGATTCGTTGCCAAACAGGATCAGGTCAAAGTTGCCATTCGTGGTTTCAAGTGCGGTAATGGCCGAACTGATTGCCGATGCTGTTCGTTGTGCATCCCAATCCATTCCTTCAATTGGAACTAATACGGCCTTGACTGCACCGACGCTCGCGGCTGTGCGTAGTTGCTCTTCTGCTAAGACATCACCCAGGGTGAGCACAGTGACTTCGCCACCATGCTTTTCTACAAGTTGAACAGCCGCTTCGACCGCACATTCTTCGTGTGGGCTAACAGTGAAGCCAAGAAACGCAGTGTCGACTTGCTGTCCATCTTCGGTGATGTTGATGCGTGCACCAGGAGCCGGCACGCGTTTGACACAGACGAGGATGTTCATGGTTGAATAAAAGTTTCTAGCTCTTCATCCGCGCATCGGTTGGGTCAAACAACGGTTGTGATCCAACGCGCGCAACTCGCACTGGAAACATCTCGTTCATGTACATGACGCGCAGTTCATTGCCTTCAACGGCATGTTCTGGTGTGAGGTATGCAAGCAACAAGTATTTGCTAAGCGATGGCGCTGCACCTGCGGTGGTCACGCGAGAAACGCGACCCTTAGTGTCAACGATTCGTTCTCCATCTTTTGTCAAAATTGGTTCGTTGCCACCGGTAGGGAAGCGCTTGATGCCCGACTTGCTGGTGTTGTCAATCATCTCGAGTGTGCACATGATGGCAGCTGGCTTTTCGTCGCGTGCCTTCATGTACTCGGTTTTGCCAATGAAGTCTGCAGACTTCACTTTTGCGCGGTTAAGGCCGGCCTCCATTGGGTTGTATTCGCTCTCGAGTTCTGCACCC
>JAQCJO010000071.1 GCA_027592925.1 Actinomycetota bacterium
TGTTGAGCACGGTGTAGTGATATTCGCGCCACAGTGCCGAGTACCGCGCGTGAAAATCTGGGTCTGTCCACTGCGCATCGCGCACAACAACCGATGGTCCGCACAACGCGTTTAATTGCTTCATCAACACTTCTAAGTTGACTCGGTCTGCCAAGTCGAGACTGATCACTTGGCCCCATGCATGTACGCCTGCGTCGGTGCGACCTGCCGGAGTTACCTGCACTTGTTCTTGCAAGATTTGCGCAAACGCTCCCTCGATTGTGGACGCGATGGTCTCAACACCAGGATTCGTTGCAAAACCGTGAAACTCGTCGCCCTTGTAGGCGATAGTCATTCGCGCGCGACGCACGATCGACCAAACGTTCTAGACGAGTTCGATGCGCGCCATTGGCGCGTTGTCACCGTGGCGGGGTCCGAGTTTAAGAATGCGGATGTATCCACCGTTGCGTGTGGTGTAGCGAGGTGCGACAACATTGACGAGCTTGTTCGTCATTTCCTTGTCGTTCAAGTACGCCTGAATCTGACGAATGCGGTGAACACGCATTGGGCCTTCGCCCTGCGCTTTGATCGCTTTGGTGATCAACTTTTCGGCGATTGGACGCAATGCCTTGGCCTTGCCTTCAGTCGTGGTGATGCCTTCAGCGGCAAACAGCGATGCAGCCATGTTGGCGAGCAACAAACGCTGGTGGTGTGCACTTCCGCCAAAACTGCGTGAACGTCGTGGTGTTGCTGGCATAAATCATCGTCTCCTTGTTTATCGAATGTGTGATCAGAGTCGCAATGACAAGCCACGCTCGTCAAGCTTGAGCTTGATTTCGTCGAGGCTCTTCTGACCAAAGTTGGTGATGTTGAGCAAGTCTTCGTCGCTACGCAACAACAACTCGCCAATGGTGTTGACCTGTGCGCGCTTGAGGCAGTTGCGTGGGCGCTCTGACAAGTCAAGGTCTTCGATGCTCAAGTCGAGGTCTGGTGAGCCCATTCCCGACGCTGAGATTTCACCAAGCTCGAGAGCCACTGGTGCATCGCTCATCGTTGCAACCAAGTCGACCAACGAACGCAAGGTTGCTCCGGCTGATGCCAGTGCTTCTTGTGGTTCGATTGAGCCGTCTGTCTCGATGTCGAGGATGATCTTGTCGAAGTTCGTCGACTGCTCTACGCGAGTTGGCTCAACGATGTAGGTGCAACGACGGACTGGCGAGTAGATGGCGTCGATTGGAATAACGCCGATTACTTTGCGGGTATCACGATCACTTGATGCGTAGCCTTTGCCACGCTCGACAGTGATGTCAACAACCAAACGACCCTTTGCCGAAAGAGTTGCGAGGTGCTGCGATGGGTTAAGAATCGTCACGCCTGTTGGGCACACGATGTCTGCTGCAGTAACTTCGGCTGGGCCTTTGACATCAACAGTGATCACTACTGGCTCGTCGCCTTCGGACATTACAACAACGTCTTTGAGGTTGAGGATGATCTCGGTGACATCTTCAGTGATGCCTTCAATGGTGTCGAACTCGTGCAATGCGCTCTCGAACTTGACAGTTGAGATTGCTGCACCAGGAATCGATGACAACAACATGCGGCGCAACGAGTTGCCGATGGTGTGGCCTAGACCTGGATCAAGCGGTCCAATCGAAAACTTCTGACGATTGTTGCTTGCTGTGCCGATTGCTTCTACTGATGGGCGCTGAATAACGAGCATTGGTATCTCCTATTTGCCGATGACTAGTTGGGGGGTTACTTCGAGTACAACTCAACGATGAGCTGTTCGCGGACTGGGATGTCGATTTGCTCGCGTGTTGGAAGTTCGCGAACAGTAATTTGCTTGCCACCTTCGGCAGCATCGATCCAGCCCACCATGCGGCGGTCAAGAGTGTCGATGTTGTGCTGAATGATGATCATGTTCTTTGCCTTTTCAGACAGGGTGACAACTTGACCACGGGTGACGTTGTATGACGCGATGTCTACACGCTTGCCGTCGACCAACACGAGACCGTGGTTAACAAACTGACGAGCCTGCGGGCGGGTTGAACCCCAGCCTGCGCGGTAAACCACGTTGTCCAGACGGCACTCGAGAAGACGCAACAAGTTTTCACCGGTTGGGCCAGACAAGCGAGTCGCTTCTTCGTAAGCCTTGCGAAATTGACGCTCGAGAACGCCATAGATGTACTTGGCTTTCTGCTTTTCTTGCAACTGCAACAGGTATTCGCTGGTGTTTCCGCGACGGCGTGTGCGGCCGTGTGTACCAGGTGGGAATGGGCGACGCTCAAGAGCCTTCGCACCTTTCGCATTTTCAAATACGTTGATTCCGAGACGGCGCGAAATGCGCACCTTTGGTCCTGTATAGCGAGCCATGACTTACGGCCTCTTTCGCTTTGGCTGGAGGCAACCGTTGTGTGGGATCGGCGATACATCTTTAATGCCGGACACTTCGATGCCTAGTTGTTGGATAGAACGCAATGCGGTGTCACGACCAGAACCTGGACCCTTGACATGCACTTCTGCACGACGGAGACCCTGCTCCATCGCTGCTCGGCCAGCCTTCTCTGCTGCCATTTGAGCGGCGAACGGAGTTGACTTGCGCGAACCAGAAAAGCCAACGCCACCCGACGATGCCCATGCGATGACATTGCCTTCAGTGTCGGTGATGGACACGATGGTGTTGTTGAACGAACTCTTGATATGTACGACGCCTGTCGTAACATTTTTGCGGTCACGCTTGCGCGTGCGACGAACTGGTGCTTTTGCCATGATCTACTTCCTCACTGCCATCTTCTTGTTGGCCACTGTTTTCTTCGGGCCCTTACGAGTACGAGCATTGGTGTGGGTGCGCTGTCCGCGAACTGGAAGACCCTTGCGGTGACGTGTTCCCTGGTACGAACCAATTTCGATCTTGCGCTTGATGTCGGTCTGAACGTTGCGGCGAAGGTCGCCTTCCACCGTCAAACCATTTTCGATGTACATACGAATCTTGTTGACTTCAGAGTCAGTCAAGTTGCGCACGCGAGTGTCTGGGCTGAGTTCGAGTTCTTTGCACATCTTGGCCGAGGTCGCACGACCAATGCCATAGATATATGTAAGAGCAATCTCGAGGCGCTTCTCGCGCGGAATGTCTACACCTGAAATACGTGCCATGAGTGGTTCCTTTTAGCCTTGACGTTGCTTGTGTCGCGGGTTTTCACAAATCACCATCACGCGCTTGTGCCGGCGAATGACCTTGCACTTTTCGCAGATTTTTTTGACGCTTGGTTTAACTTTCACTGTGAATGCCTCTGATGGTTGGTTATTTATGTCGATAGGTAATTCGGCCTCTGGTGAGGTCGTATGGCGTTAACTCAACTTGGACTTTGTCCCCCGGCAAAATGCGAATGTAATTCATTCTCATTTTCCCGGAAATGTGAGCTAACACTGTGTGTCCGTTATCAAGTGCGACACGAAACATTGCGTTGGGCAATGACTCGGTGATTACGCCTTCCAGCACAATCGCGTCTTCTTTATTTTTTGGCAGAACTTTCTCCTCAAAACGCACGGACACAAGCCAAGAGGGCGATAATTCTCCCAAAAGGCGAAGGGTTATGCTACCGCCGCATAATCCCACCCCAAAACCCCTAGAACCAGGTCTGGGGGTACTTTTTCCTCAAATTTCTAGGCTTGAGCCGCTTTGACCGCAGAGGTCAGGCGCTCAAAAACTTCCTCAGTTGTGCCGAGGCCGTTTACGACCACGAGCCGTGATTTGCTCGTGTAATAGTCGATTAATGGCGAGGTCAAAGAGTCATAGAGGTCGAGACGATGGCTGATTGCCTCAGGTGTGTCGTCATCACGTTGGTGCACCAGACCACCACATTTTGCGCAACTCCAAGGCTGTGGATCATTGCCATCCGAGATGTAGTTGGCATCACACTGCTCACATGTACGCCGTGCCGACAACCTGCTCAACACCAATTCACGCTTGACTTCCAGGTTGATCACAATGTCGACTGGACGCACTTCGGTGATGTGATCAAACGCAGTTGCTTGACCCACCGTGCGCGGGAAACCGTCCAAGATGTAGCCGCTTACTCGAGCATCTGTTTCACCGATGCGTCCCTGCACAAGGCTGACCATCAGATCGTCTTCAACAAGATTGCCCTCGTCTAATACTTTTTTGACTGCTCGCCCAACAACGGTGTCTTGCCTAATTGCGCTACGCAACATTTCACCAGTTGAAATATGTGGAGCACCGAAGTGCTCCGACAACAATCGGCACTGTGTGCCTTTGCCGGCACCCTGGCGACCAAGCATGATGACGCGCACTGCTGTTGTCATGATGTCCCTGTTTCGACGAAATTTCTGAAGGCGTTTCCCTTAGGAAAGCGTCACTTCAAGAAACCCTCATAGTTGCGCTGCATCAGTTGGCTGTCGATCTGGCGCATTAATTCGAGTGCAACACCCACCGCAATCAATACGGTGGTGCCTGCAAACGGAAACGATTGCACGTCGCCGACCCACAAAATAATGTATGGCAAGATCGCGATGAAGGCGACAAACGTTGCACCGGGCAAGGTGATTCGGTTGACGGTCTTGGCAAAAAAACTTTCGGTCTGTGGTCCTGGACGAATACCAGGAATAAAGCCACCCTGCTTGCGCAACTGGTCTGCTTGACGAATCGGGTCGAACGCGATGGAGTTATAGAAGTAGGCAAACGCAATGATCAACAAGAAAAAGATCGTGATGTACAGCATGTTTTGGCTATTGACCAAGTAATTGTTCACAAAACCGGCAATCGAACCGCGCCAGCCTTCTCCGCTACCGAGCATGTTGGACATCAACACTGGTAGCAACAACACCGAGCTTGCAAAGATGATCGGCACAATGCCAGCTTGATTGACCTTGAGAGGAATGTATGTGTTTTGGCCGCCATACATCTTGCGCCCGACAACTCGTTTGGCAAATTGCACGGGGATACGCCGCTGCCCTAACTCGACTCGCACCACCGCGAACAAAATGCCGATTGATACTGCTACGAGGACGATGAAGGTAATGGTCTTTTTGCTTTGCAAGAGTGAGTAATAGTTGTATGGCAAACCGCTCACGACAGAAGCAAAAATCATCATCGACATTCCGTTGCCAATGCCGCGCTGACTAATCAATTCACCTAGCCACATCAACAATGCGGTACCCGCAACAAGCGAAGGAATAACGAGCAATGCGCGGGGCATAAACGGATCCAACAAAATAACGTCTGGTGCCTGAGCTGCCGCGCCGAAGAATGCCGAGCCGTTGCCTTGACCAAATATAAATGTCAAACCAGAACCCTGCAAGACGGCGATTGCAATAGCCAAATAGCGAGTCCATTGCGTGATTTTGCGTTGACCGACTGCGCCTTCTTGCTGCCACTGCTCAAGCTTTGGAATGACTACACCGAGCACCTGCATGATGATGCTGGCCGTAATGTAGGGCATGATGCCGAGTGCGAAGATAGAAAAACTTCCGAAGGCTCCACCAGAAAACAGGTTGAGGAAACCAAGTGCACCTTGTGAGTTGGATGCTTCAGTTAACTGGCGAACCGCTTGCGAATCAATACCTGGCGCACGCAATGCGGCACCAAAGCGATAGACCGCAACCATGGCAAATGTAAACATCAGCTTGTTGCGAAGATCTTCCACTTTGAAGATGTTTTTCACATTGGACAACATCGTTGTGGCTCCCCTATTTCTCTAGTATCCGACAAACAGTACTAGCGGTTGGTGAACTGGCTGCCCTTGGCGGCTGGACGAGGACCCTTGTGCGGCATTGCCACAATCGTGACGCTTCCACCGGCTGCAACAATCGCCTGTTCGGCTGTCTTTGAAACGGCGTGTGCCGAAACTTTGACTGCCTTGGTGATCTTGCCACGGCCCAAAACTTTGATCAGTGTTCCCTTGTGCGCAGCACTACGTTGCACAAGTACGGCTGGATTGACTTCGTCAAGATTCAGAGCATCAATGACGTCGAGGTTGACGGCGTAGTACTCAACGCGGAACGGGTTATTAAAGCCCTTCAACTTTGGTACGCGCTGCTTGAGCGGCATCTGTCCACCTTCGA
>JAQCJO010000072.1 GCA_027592925.1 Actinomycetota bacterium
CGAGAGATCCCGGAAATCGCACCGCTCACCAGGTTCGACGGCACGCCTGTTCGATCGATTCCAGAACTGACCGACTATTTCAACGACGACGTCGTCGCCGGGGTACGAGCAGTCGCCGCTGACTATCGAACGCTTGACACCACTGCGCCACCAGTCGATATGTTCCCGCCATTACTGCTCGTTGTCGGCATCCTAGTAATCATCTACGGCGTTGCAATGCTGATGCTCACGAGAGCGAACACGCCACGTCGAATCAAACTTGTTGGCGGTACACCGAACAAGTCGTGATCAGGGTCATGCCGAAGGATCTCTGTCGGTCGTAAGTGGTCCAGTCGTGGGGGCCGAGTATTCGCCAATCCATTCGTCCTTCCACTCTTGGTCATATTGAATCAAGTTGCAACTGGGGCGGTATATCGCGACAAGTTCCTGCGTAATTTGTATTCGATGCGATGGAAGCCCGCCTGGCACTTCGTAGGTACAAATATGCAGATTGAACCTGTCTCCAGCGCGACGAATCCAACTCGCGGCGTCAATGTGCTTAAAGGGAAATCCTTCATTTGACATATCTTGAGCATGCCCTACATAAATAACCGCAAATTGTTGCGGTTTTTTTTCGGGATCAAGTCGGGTCATGATGGCAAAGACGGCAGCGCTGTGAGGTGGAATCCATCCCGCAAGTGTTCGTGGTCCTTCAAACGGATAACCAGCAAGCGATCCGAGTCGGATCATTCTTCATCCAACATGTCTTGTTCTTCGCCGATCACTTCGGCGCGAGTGACGGGCCAGGAAGGAAGATTGGCGGTAGCCGCTGCTTGAATGAAAGCAGGAACTGCAATCTCGACAGCAGCATCAGCGGAAATCGCTTCGATCACCATCTGAGCACCGTATGACATCGAGCCATAGCCACTCGCAATGCCGCTCATGGTTGCCACGGCATCCGCAAGCGCGACAATTTCATCAAGTGTCATTTCTCGGTCGCCTTCAGCGACGACTGAAACACTCCACTTCATAATCTGCTCCTATCGCAACTCTGGCAACATCGCCGCAAACTCCTCGAGACTGCGCAAGTTGTGTCCCGAAACGATGAGGTCAATATGTGGGGCGGCTACCATCATTCCAAGGCTATTTGGTTGGTAGTTCGAGTCATCGCCTCTGTGGGGATTCATCCAGATAATTCGATGACACAATCTTGAGAGTCGCTCCATAGCGTTTGATAAGACTGCTGGATCACCGCGATCAAGACCATCTGAACAGATCACAACAATTGCACCTCTACTCGTACCGCGCCGGCCATAGTCGCGCACAAACGAGTGCAAGGAGTCTCCGATCCTGGTTCCACCATCCCAGTCGAAGACGGTCTTGGCGGCAAGGTTGATCGCGTCATCAGGACGGCGCCGATCGAGTGACCGTGTAATTCGGGTCAGTCTGGTACCAAAACAAAATACTTCAACATGATCGGCTGCGCGTTTGGCACAATAAGCAAATTGGAGCAAGTTGCGCGAATAGTCGGACATTGATCCTGAGACATCAAGAATGAAAACAAGCGGTCTGATCTTTCGTTTACGCTCGAGCCAAAAGAGTCCTGCTGGTTCTCCGTGCATCCGCATCGATTCGCGTACGGTCTGGCGGACATTGAAACGAGAACCTTTTCGGCTACTCAAAGAGCGGCGCGATTGTCGTCGTGGTGGTGTGAGTCGCACTTGAGCCATGATGCGACGGAGCGAGGAGAGTTCTTCTGGTGTGCACACCGCAAAGGATTTGTTACGCCACACTTCGGATGTAGATGACATCAGCCCAAGTTTCGCCTCTTGTTCTTCTGACTCTCCGTCCTGTGGTTCTGAAAGTGGTACTTGCAGGACGGACATTGTTCCTGAAGCGGTTTTGATGGCAGTGATTCGCGGGTCTTCCGATGCGGCTGGAACATCAAGAAAAAACTGACGAAACACGTCGTTATAGATCGCGATTTGATCCCGCCGTGTAATCAGCGTGCTTCTGCCTGCCCAATAGAGGTCGAGAATGTCCGATGGGTTGAGCGCTGCAACAGCAGTGCAATATGTGGTTATTTCACCTGAGCCGATAACGACGTCGGCTTGACGTAATTCTTGACCGAAATCGACAAGCAAGTCGATAAACGAAGCGTCGTCACGCATTGGCGATAATGCTGTCCAAGCTGTCTCTCACAAGTTCGAGGTCGTCGCGATCTTTGATGATTGATCCGAGCGTGTCCTGCGCGCTTTGGGAATCCAGTGTGGAGGCTCCAAGCACATTCAAGGATGCGACCCAATCAAGAGTCTCGGCAACACCAGGTGGTTTTGCGAGTTCGAGTTCTCGTAAGCGATGTACCGCTGCGACCACTTTGCGGGCAAGTATTTCTGCAACACCGGGAGCACGCAACATTACGATTTCGAGTTCTCTTTGGGCCGTCGGGTAACCGATCCAGTGATAGAGACATCTGCGCTTCAAGGCATCATGCAATTCTCGGGTGCGATTGGAGGTCAAAATCACTAGAGGCTTTGTCGTAGCTTTGATGGTTCCAATTTCTGGAATCGTGATCTGAAAATCGGAGAGCAGTTCTAGAAGGAACGCTTCAAATTCGTCGTCCGCACGATCGACCTCGTCGATCAGCAGAACGCACTGATCTCCGCCCCGAATTGCCTCCAGCAATGGTCTCTCCAGCAGAAACTTTGGACCAAATAGACGATCGACAGCGTCATCGGTGCTTAATTGATTTTCGGAAAGAGCACGAATTTGTAGCATCTGTCGTGCATAATCCCATTCGTATAAAGCCTGGTTGGTGTCGATTCCCTCGTAGCACTGAAGTCGCACGAGTTGTCTGCCAAATGTGGATGCCAACACTTTTGCGATCTCTGTTTTGCCTACCCCCACTTCGCCTTCAAGGAGGATTGGCCGACCAAGTGTGAGTGCCACGTACATCGCTGTAGAGAGCCCGCGGTCTGCAAGATAGCTACCATCGCGCAACTGAGTTGTCAGGTCACCAACACTTTTGGGATATCGAGCGTTTGCTTGACTGGTCATTTGAGATCTCAATTCTTTCGTCGAGCAAGGTACCTTTAGATTTGGTCTGGAGAACGCAGCACAAAGTCACGAAGACTTTCTCCAGATGTTCGTAGTTTTCCTTCGCGGGCGAGTTTTTGGCGCCATGCCGCACCGATATCACTTCCTGGTTCGGCAAAACCGTCAAATGTGACTCCGACCATATTGCGACATGTTTTAGTCGGGCTGCACTCTTCGTCAAGCTCACTCAAGGCATCGTTGTCGGTCTCTAAGACAGTGCGTAAAACTTGCATCGGATCCGGAGAAATATTGGTCATAGATTTGCCCTTCAGCGGTGGTCTAATGATTTATCCCAACTTTACCACTGACAGTGCTTGGGCAAGGATAGAAATCGCGATCTCGGCAGGCGTTTTTGCGCCAATATTGATACCTGCTGGACCGTGGATGCGGGTGAGATCTGTGATTCCTCGATAAGCAAGCCACTCCGCACGAGTTTCTTGCATCCGTTTGGATCCAAGAGCACCGATGTATCCAGCATTGCTTGACAACGCAGCCGACAGTGCCGCGCCAGCAATATCGAGATCATGGATCATGATCACGATGCTGTCCAGTGCCGAAACTCCGGCAATGACTCCTTGCGCGGAACCCGCATCAGATGTAATCACCGTTTGCCAACCAAGCAACGCAGCAGATTCGCGTAGGGCTTGTGCATTTGGCCCCGTGCCGACAATGACTATTTTGGGAACTGGCCAGAATACTGAAATGATTTTGTTGTTCACAATCTCTGAGTCGCTCTTGCCACGCTCGAATAATGCCTGAGCTGCAGAATCTGCTTGGTCAATGGATGATTCTGTGTACAGCACAAAGTCGGTAACACTGTCGTTTTCAAAGTTCGCAACGAGACAAACCGGCTCGCGCGCCACCAATAGCGACCATAATTCTGCGGGCAGGGTTGACGCAGGAGCGATTACACATCCGAATTCACCGCCACTCGCTATGCCGGCGATGAGCGCATCAACCGGACTGATTCGTAATCGGACGAATCGCCCAGTGGCGCTGTGACGACTAGCAACGTCCACTAATTGAGCGTCAAGTGCACCAGAAACGAGATCTCCCATCCGACCGCCACCTGGAGTAATTGCAATGGCTTCAGTTCGATCCGCGAGTTCGATGTTCTGAGAGTCAATGAGCCAAGCGACATCAACTCGAGTATTTGCTCGGAGGCAAGATGCAACACTGATTGCAATGGAATACATGCTGCCACTGTAGTTGCAGACGAAAATGTTCAAACAACTAGAGTTGTCACGTGGATAATCAGCCGCAGATTGTGGAGTGGTCGGTCAAAGCCCAAAACCTGCCAGAGCACGCACGCAATCCGATTCATACTGATGCAGGTGCACAAGCCGCTGGTTTTCCACGCGCGCTCGTTGCCGGAGTAACAACATATGCGTATATGACGCACCCACTGATTGTTGCGTGGGGCGAAGATTGGCTTGCGCGCGGTGGTGGTGAAGTTCGGTTTCGGCGACCAGTGTTTGATCACGATGTGTTGCGATGTGTACCTGTTGTCGATGGTGATGAGGTCGAGGTTCAAGCAATAACGAGCGAACCAGAACAACCCCGTGCGATCTTTCGTGCAGTGCGCGATGGTGGGGCAGTAGTACCGTTGCGAGAGGGCGAAGTTCTGCCGTCTAAAGAATTTCAGTTGATCGACACGTTTAGTTGCGACTACGGCTCGCGTGCGGGCGACGACTTATCGTTTTTTGCCGATCGTGGACTTGTGCATCCTGCTGTGTGGCTGGCTCTGGCTAACGACATTGTGTATAACTCTGTTGCTCGTGGCAGTTGGGTGCACATGCGCAGCATCATTCGGCATCACGCAACGGCATCGGTAGGTGCAACTGCAGAGTTGCGCTCAGTCGTTGTAAAACGCTTTGAGTCGCACGGCGAGCGTGCGGTGCTGGACGTGCATATTGTGGTTAACGATCAAGTAGTTGCTTCACTTGAACACGAAGCCATTGTTGCCCTGCCCTAAACGCTTTAATATTTATGCTTTAGTCAGTGCAGATGACGCCATCTTGAAGCACAGGTAGGCCACGCGGCTCAGTTGTTATTGGGTGTGATCCAGTCGGATTGCCATCGTTGGCGTTACCTTCTAAAACAACAGCATCACTTTGGGCGTACTGCACGATGTATGCCTTGCGTACGCCATTCGATGTGTTTGGCCCTGTGAGGTGTGGGGTGAGAGATGAAAAGAACACTGCGCCACCAGCTTTGACTTCAGCGATTGCAGGTGTCGAGGGTGGAGTTTCAAAACACTCATAGCCCAGTGTCGGCACTATGTAATGCGACATGGTGCCTTGCTTGTGCAACCCAGTTACAACTTGCGGACAGCCATTTTCGATAGTTGCGCCATTGAGTGAGATCCAACAAGTGAGGTAGTGCTGAGGCTCAACAAAGAGGTAGCCGTTGTCTTGGTGCCAGGGAAACCGACGAGGCTTCTCAATCTGTTTGTACACCGTCTGATCGTGATACATGCGTACATCGGGCCCGACAAGATCACGACATGCGGCCATGATCGTGGGGTTCTTGACGAATCGTCTGATCTCTGGAATCTTGCTCGCGAGTTGTCCTGCAAAAGTGATCGCACCCTTTTCCGAAATCGCAATGCGTTCGTTTGGTTGGACCGCCAACACCGCAACGGCATCGGCATCTGCTGCATCGGTAATTGCAACGAGGTCACGCAGTTCATCTAAGGAAAAAATGTCGTTGACAACGACATATCCATCTTGATCAAACTGATCGATTTGAGCCTGTGAGAGAACGCCACTCGTGGCGGTGTGGTTTCGCCATTCGAACGACCTGTTCCAGGGGTGGTTGTTCATAGGTATTATCGTGTCAGATATGGGACGCCTTGCTCGCTTCGTAGGGCTCCTTCTGATGGGGACAATGCTTGTCACTGTCGCCCCTGCAGAGGCGGCGACCGCGGGCGGCAAGTGCGCCAAGGC
>JAQCJO010000073.1 GCA_027592925.1 Actinomycetota bacterium
GCCAGCATTGGTTGCACGATCGGCTTTCTGACCACAGCAATTTTTGGCTCCATCGGATTAAACGGGTTTGCGTCTGGAGTACTGAGCATCGTGTTGTATGGCGCAGGCATGGGGCTTCTCGTGAGCACACTGACTGTCACACTTGCCGTTGCCCAGGGCGGTCTCTTGCGGGTGCTAAAAAACGGATTGCGCTACATGGACAAACTTGCTTCCGGTTTCATCGTGCTCACTGGCCTCTATCTCACGTGGTATTGGTATGTCGCGGTGTCTGAGCGCTCAACTGCCGGCAATGTCACACAAAATATTGAAGGTTGGCAATCATCTGTTGCCACCTTTTTGCAACGCCAAGGTTCATGGCGTCTCGGTTTCGTGTTCTTTATTGTTGTCGGTGGTGCGATCGTTGTCAATCAATTGCGAACACGAAGTAGCAGGTCTTAGTAATGTTCGCTGACCTCCTTGCGCACCCCGATGTAAAAGAAATGAGCATTCTGCGCAGCAAGTTTGGTTTTATGGCCTTTCATGGCGGCGGCTTAGAAGAACAGACAGACGTGATTGCACAGGCTGCAGCCGAACAGTCTGGTGCTTCGTACTACGGCATTCACCAGCCTGCGGCGCTCAAGTGGCATATTCCATCGCACCAAATTGATCCTGCGCATTCACCAGTTCTCGCAACATTTTTGGATCACGTAGATGTCGTGATCACTATTCACGGCTACGGCCGCAAAGGTTTATTCACAACGTTGCTACTTGGTGGACAAAACCGCGCGCTTGCCTCGCATGTTGCTGGGCACCTACGCACCGCATTGCCTGCATACGAAATTGAAGATGACCTAGCGAATATTCCATCTGACTTGGCCGGTCAACACAACGACAACCCAGTTAATCGGGTGCGCAACCGTGGAGTTCAGATCGAGCTACCACCACGCGTGCGTGGCTCGAGCCCACTGTGGTGGGACTGGGAAAGCCCACACCTCACCCCGCACACGCTGTCTCTGATCACTGGACTCGTAAATTCAGCAAATACCTGGGATGAACTGCTGAAATAAACAGATTACGGCGCGAGGCGCTCGATGCTCCAAGCGGTTGAGGCAATTGTCGAGCGTGAATATCTGAAACGATCGTGCAAGCGGCTTGGTCGGCCTTGCCAAAACTCGAACGCAATTGGCTCTATTACCCAACCACCCCACATCGGTGGCCGAGGCACATCGGCGCCTTCAAATTGCTTTCGATACTGCTCGAGCCGTTCAACCAACACCGAGCGATCGCTGATCACTTGAGATTGCGGTGAAGCCCACGCCCCTAGTTGCGAATCGCGAGGCCTCGACGCGAAATACTCGTCGCTCTGTGTATCTGACACGCGGCGCACCGAGCCGCGCACACGCACTTGGCGATGCAAGTCGAGCCACGAAAAAACTGCTGATGCAACTGGATGTGCTTCGAGTTGTGCACTCTTGTCGCTTGTGTAGTTGGTGTAAAAAACTAATCCGTTTGAGTCAACCTGACGTGCGAGAACAATACGCGCATCAGGTATTCCGTTGTCGGCGATGGTCGCCACCGACATTGCGTTTGGTTCTGCTACTCCGGCAGATGCGGCTTGTTCATACCAAGCGTTCCATTGCACAAATGGATCATCGTGCAACTCATTGCGCTCAAGCCCTGCGGTTTCGTATTGAATGCGTCGATCTTGCAGTGACATGAATACCAATCAGCCAGTTACTTGGGTGAAATGCGCGTAATACCACGCATGTACGGGTGCAACGCTTCGGGGATGATGACCGATCCATCTTGCTGACGATTGTTCTCAATAATTGCTGCCCATACGCGTGGTACTGCAAGGGCTGATGCATTTAATGTGTGTGTCATCTCGGTTCCCTTTTGGCCCGTGCGCTTAAACCGAATATCGGCGCGACGTGCTTGATAATCACTAAACCAACTGATGGAACTCACTTCGAGCCACGAGTCGCCACCTGGCACATACACCTCAACGTCAAAGCTGCGGTGATGGCTTTGACCCAAGTCGCCAGTGCAGATTTCGATAATGCGATACGGCAAGCCGAGTACTGCGATTGTTCCTTCAACTCGGCGCACAAGTTCTTGCAACATCTCGGGTGCTTGCTCGGGCGTTGTGACCGACAAGATTTCTACCTTGTCGAATTCGTGTGTGCGCAACATGCCACGTGTGTCGCGACCAGCCGAGCCTGCCTCGCGTCGATAACACGACGTGTGAGCCATGTAGCGCACTGGCAGCATTGCTTCGTCGAGCACTTCGCCTGCGTGAATAGATGTCAGAGAAGATTCGGCGGTTGGAATACACCACAAATCATCGCGCTCAATTGCATACGCATCATCGGCAAACTTTGGCAGCTGACCGGTTGCAGTAAGAGTTGCCGTGGTCACGAGCGATGGAGGACGAACTTCTTCAAATGCATCTGCGTTACGGTCGAGCGCAAGTTGGCACAGTGCGCGAGCCAATGTTGCTCCTGCTCCACGTTGCATCGTAAACATTGCGCCACTGATCTTGACGGCGCGCTCATTGTCGAGAATGCCCAAGGCAGTTGCTGTCTCCCAGTGAGGCACGCGCTGGTAGTCAGGAAACGACGCGGGCATATTGATAGGCCCGGTGATCGTTGGATTCTCGTGGTCTCCCGCACCGTCAACCGCATCGGGGTGTGGCGTATTGGGGATGCGCAGTAGGACATCGCGCAGTGATTCGGTGAGTTGGTCGAACTCTGCAACAAGTGCCTGTTCGGCATCGCCAAGCGCACGACTTTGGGCCATAAAGGTTTCGGCTGCATCGTTGTCACCCGAGCGCCTGAGGGCGCCCACCTGTTTAGAAAGATCATTCACTTTGGCACGAGTGGTGTCTCGTTCGGTCGTGATATCACGCAATCTGGCGTCGAGAGTCTCGGCTTCTTGCAGCTGTACAAGAAGTTCGGGCTTATGTCGTCGCGCCAACAAAGCACGGACCATCTCGGGGTCATTTCGCAAAAGTCGAACGTCAATCACTGAGAATTCACTTTAGCGTTGCGGCGTGGTGCAACGGGTCTGATTTGCGTACGCTGATATGTGTGAGTACAACTGCTACAACAACTGGCGATGCCGCTGTGCAAGTAGACCAGTTGGTGATGCGCTACGGATCGGTGACCGCTGTCGAGCAGGTCTCATTTAATGCACACGCAGGTCGGGTCACGGTCATTCTTGGACCAAACGGTGCGGGTAAGACATCGACAATTGAGGCTTGCGAAGGCTTTCGATCAGTGACAGCCGGATCGGTGCGTGTGTTGGGTCTTGACCCACAACGAGACCGCAAGCAATTGAATAAGCGCATCGGTGTGATGTTGCAAGACGGCGGCATCTACCCAACTGCTCGCGTGGGCGAAGTCGTTGCCCATTACTGCAGTCTCTATGGCAAAGGTGTTGTTGCTACAGAAGTCATTAAGACAGTTGGTCTTGACCACCGCACGAAGAGCACCTGGAAGAAGCTCTCAGGTGGTGAGCAGCAACGGTTGTCTTTAGCGCTTGCGCTCACTGCACGACCAGAGGTTGCATTTTTGGACGAACCAACATCTGGTGTTGACGTCAACGGTCGCGACATGATTCGCGCCGTCATCAAAGATCTGGCATCAACTGGTTGTGCCGTTGTGCTTGCAACTCACGAACTTGACGAAGCCGAACGTTGTGCTGACGATGTAGTCATTTTTCATCAAGCCAAAATTGTTGCCAATGGTTCACTCGAATCAATTCGATCGCAGAGTTACGAAATTCGCTTTCGTTCAGGGATCGCTTTTGACGTTGCAGCCCTGGCAAAGTATCTCGACTTCCCTATTCAAAACTTGGGCGAAGAATACGTCATCATGGGCACGGCTGATGCCGCAGTGATCGGCAAGTTTTCTGAGTGGATGTCGTTTCATGGCGCCGACATTCGTGATCTGCGCGCTGGAGCACAACGACTTGAAGATATTTTTCGCCGCCTCACTACGGGTGGTGTGCAATGAGAGTTTTGTTCGCCCAACTTCGCTCCGAGATTCGGGTAATCGCCCGCAATGCCGAGCAATTGCTTGTGATCATCGGAATCCCAGCAGCGCTCCTCATCTTTTTCAGTCAAGTAGATGTATTGCCAACCAATGGGCAGACGCCTGTTGATTTCTTACTGCCAGGCATTTTTGCACTCGCCATCATGTCAACAGCCATGGTCAGCCTTGGCATTGCCACGGGTTTTGAACGCTCATATTCAGTGTTGAAGCGCCTCGGTGCAACACCGCTTGGCACAGGTCGTCTGGTCCTTGCCAAAAGCCTCGCCGTTGTACTGATCGAAATACTTCAGTTGGTGGTGTTGTATTCAATTGCAGTGATGCTCGGCAAGGAAGCCAATATTGCCAATGTGTTGGTGCTTATTGCAGCGATCTTTGCTGGCACCCTGGCTTTTGCAGGAATTGGTTTGTTGATGGCCGGCACTCTGCGCGCCGAGATCAACTTGGCGGCGCAAAATGGTTTGTACCTCTTGCTGTTGTTGTTGGGTGGAGTCATTTTTCCACTCGACGAACTCCCTGAGCCATTGCAGAATGTCGGAAAAATGCTTCCGTCAGGCGCATTGGCCGATGTGCTTCGCGGTGCCATCACTGACACTGCTGCTTATGGCCAAAACTCGTGGATTGTGCTTGCATGTTGGGCACTACTTGCGCCACTAACAGCAACCAAATTTTTTCGCTGGAACTAATTTACTTTTTTGGAATAACTCGCCTCAGCAAAAAATCGTCCAATAAACCGACGAAAGAATATGACGACGATAATCGTCCACAGAAACATGCTGCCCGCGCTTTTCATCACTGCGCCAGCAAGTTGCTGATCAGTGGTGACTGAAAGACCCCACACACGGACTGGAATGTCGTAATGCTTATAGACAGATCCTTCAGCGAATGTCAGCCACGCCGCAGGCACTGTCGGAACTACCGACATCAAAAAGAGATAGATCATCATCCCGCCGTACTGCAAGCGAAATGATCTCTCTGGGCCACAAACTGGCATCCACATCAGCATTGCAGTGAGCACGAGAAAGATATGCAGGCTGTAGTGCAGTGGCCCATTGGACACACTGCGATTGACCACGTCGGGGATATGTGCAACCATCACCATCACATTGAATAACAGACCAGCAACTGGTGCTCGACTGAGAAATTTGATAACCCTGAAACCGCGACCTGTCCCGAAGATGGCATCAAACAACCACTTTGGTGTTGCCAACAACAACAGTGGTGGCACAAAGTACGAAATCATCAGGTGCTGCGACATGTGCATTGAATATAAATACTCTTCGGAGATGTCGTGAATGGGCCAGTCAGATGCGATCCACATCAACAGCACACCTGCAGTGAACCGTCGCAACTGGCGGCGCGTCACAACCGCACCGAATGGCACAACTCGTGGACCGATTACTCGAATTGCATATGTATAACTGGCAATGATCGCAATGATCAACAGCCACACTTCAATGTGCGCCTGGAACCTCCAGGGATCGACTCCCACGAGTGAACTAGCCAAAGAACTTGAATGTTGCCAAAGCGGCACAATACACACCCACTGCCAGCACAAGACCGGAGTAAAACAACCAGCTGAACATCTTGTTGTCAAACTTGAGGTGCATGAAGTAACTCACCACCATCACAAACTTGATCACCATCATGATCATCAGCGCCGGCATAAAGAGGGGTCCGAAGTCGACATAATACGTTGAAACCTCGAGGCCGGTGATCGCTGCCAAAATCAATGCGATGCGCACGTAACCCGCAGTGGATAAACCGTGTTCGGCCGCGTGAGATTCGGTTGCTTGTGTCGTGTTCATGCTTATGCCGGAATCAAATAGATGAGGGTAAAGATAATGATCCACACGATGTCCACGAAGTGCCAATACAGACCGATCATTTCAACCGTTTCTGATCGGCTACCTGGCACCTTGTTGTTCTTGAGCATG
>JAQCJO010000012.1 GCA_027592925.1 Actinomycetota bacterium
GATGAGCACTGGATAGACCTAGTGGCCGGAAGCCCTGCGATACTTGAAGATGGTCGACTCGCGATGTGTTGCGAACGCAATGGTGTGAGAGCGCTCACCATTGACGATCATGTTGTAACTAGCAGTGAAATACAAGTGCGAAACATCATCGCGACGACGCCGACTGCAATCTATTTTGGAGCAAACCCAATTACCGATCCAACGGTGCTGCACGTGATGCAGTGCAACCTCCAGCGCCTGACCACCAGTTGGCTTACCACTGACACTGGCGTGCACACTGCTGCAGTTGGTGGCGACACAGTCGTTATTCGCAGCGCCACGTTGAACGAAGTGCACACCGCTACACGCGTGAACGGCAAACATCAGATTGCAAACAATGCCGAGACATGCCTGCTTACCCCAAATGTGACACTGCACCGTGTTGGTGCAAACAAGATTGCTACTGCAATTGTGCTGCCCAACAATCACGATGGCTCACCATTGCCCGTTTTGTTCGACCCATATGGCGGGCCGCACGCGCAGCGAGTGTTGTCAGCATCGAGCGCATACTTTGCTTCGCAGTGGTTTGCCAATCAAGGCTTTTGCGTTGTTATTGCCGACGGACGTGGCACACCGGGGCGTGGCACGCAGTGGGAACGCGACGTGCACCATGACCTCGCCGCCAAGATCCTTGACGATCAAATTGCAGTGCTGCGCGAACTTCCGACATTGGTGCCGTGCGCCGACACAACACGAGTAGGTATTCGTGGATGGAGTTTCGGTGGATACTTGGCTGCACTTGCGGTGCTTCGCGCACCCGACATGTTTCATTGCGCGGTTGCTGGTGCACCCGTCACCAAATGGGATCTGTACGACACTCACTACACCGAGCGCTACATGGGCAACCCTCACATGCATGCCGCCGACTACGAAGCGACTTCACTTGTTGCCCACGCACATTTGCTGGAGCGTCCACTACTACTCATTCACGGACTTGCAGACGACAACGTGCTTGCAGCGCACACACTGCAGTTTTCAACTGCACTGCTGCATCACGGCAAAGTGCACGAGTTGCTTGCCCTCAGTGGAGTTACACACATGACACCACAAGAAGTGGTTGCAGAGAATCTGTTACTGCACCAACTTCAATTTTTGCAGCGACACCTCGCAAAATAGAGGGCATTAGCCAAGTAGTTGGCCGACCGCAATGCGGTCGCGGCCAGACAAATCTTGTTTAATCTCTGCGTCAACGAAGCCAGATGCGGTCATCATTGCGAGCACATCTGCACCTTGTTGATACCCGATCTCGAGCACCAGCCAACTCGATTGCTTTAGCCACAGAGATGCGCCTTCAATCACTGTGCGCAAATCTGCAAGCCCATTGTCATGCGCATACAAAGCCGAGTGCGGCTCATACATATGAACATCTGGCGCAACTTCGCTTGAAGCATGGGCGATGTATGGCGGATTGCAAATAGCAATATCGATCATTCCTGCCAAGTCTTGAGGCAATGCATTCCACCAACTGCCATGCGCAATGCGCACGTTTGCTGCTGCCCTGCCAATACCAATCATGTTTGCGCGAGCAACATCGAGTGCATCAACCGATGCATCGGTGAGCCACACATGCGCTGCGTCGACTCCAAGTTCGAATGCCATCGACAGGCCAATCACGCCACTGCCAGTGCCCAGATCGACAACCTGCAAAGGAGTTTTGCCCGACCGTGTTCGTGCAATATCAAGCGCAACCTGCACCACCTGCTCGGTCTCTGGACGAGGAATCAACACACGCTTGTCAACCATGATGTCGAGGTGCCGAAAAGCCCAGCGCTTCATCACATATTGCAACGGCACTCCACTCAGTCGATCTTGCACCATTGCCTGCAAACTTTTTGCGCACGCCACAGTCACAAACTGATCTTGCTCTAAAGAAAACTCGGCAGAATCCATGCCACTCGCGTGCTCGCACAACCAACGCGCCTCTTGAGCATTGTCCACCTGCTGTGTTGTTGACGCAAGCATCTCACGCCACGAAACGTTGTCTGTCGCGTCGGCCACTGGGGGTCTACTCGTTTAGTGAACTTCGACGGAAGCGCCAGCCAACTGTTCGATCTCGAACTGCGCGGTCAGCGCATCAATCACTGGATCAAGATTGCCTATCAACACCTCTTGCAATTGGTACAAGGTAAAGCCAATGCGATGGTCGGTGATGCGATTTTCTTTGAAGTTATAGGTACGAATCTTTTCGCCTCGCCCGCCCTTGCCAACCTGGGCCTTGCGTTGCGCCGACATCTTTTCGGCTTGCTCGTCATCGCGCAACTTGAGCAAGCGCGAACGCAAGACAGTCATTGCTCGCAAGCGGTTTTGCAACTGGCTGCGCTCGTCTTGCATTGCAACGACCAAACCAGATGGTTTGTGCGTGATGCGCACCGCAGAGTCGGTGGTGTTGACACCCTGACCGCCAGGGCCGCTTGCGCGATAGACGTCAATATGTAAATCTTTTTCGTCGATTTCAACATCGACTTCTTCTGCTTCGGGCAACACCATCACGGTTGCAGACGAAGTGTGAATGCGGCCTTGTGCTTCGGTGACTGGCACGCGTTGCACTCGGTGTGGTCCGGCCTCAAAGCGCATCCTTGTCCACACTGTGTCGCCTTTGGCCGACACAGTGATCTGATTGATGCCACCCATTGGCGAGTTGTCGCGCGACAACACTTCCCATGCCCAACCCTGCCTTGCTGCATATGCGGTGTACATCTCAAACAAGTCGCCGGCAAAAAGGTTTGCTTCTTCGCCGCCTTCAGCGCCACGAATTTCGATGATGATGTTTTTGCCATCATTCGGATCGGATGGCAACAGCAACACCTTGAGTCGTTCTTCCAACTCGGACAGCTTCATTACGCCAACATCAATCTCGGCTTGCAGTTGCTCGCGGTCTGCACCATCAGCATCGGCCAACAACTCGCGTGCGGCCTCGGTATTGCCTTGCGTATCGAGATATTCGCGAATGCACGACACCAGCGGTGTTTGCTGCTTGTAGCGACGCGATGCATCACGCAACTTTGCTTGATCGCTCAACACTTCTTGGCTAGCCAAACTTTCTTCAAGTGCCCGGTAATCGGCATCAATTTGAACGAGTCTGTCTAACACGACTCTTAGGCTACGACTTTTTTAGCGAACAACGGGTGCGACTTCAACGAAACGTGCTGGAATACGCAGCGATTTTGCCAACTTTCCCAACGACGGCGTGACATTGTTGGTGTGGGTTGCGATCACAAGTTGCGCATCGGGTGCAATACGAGCACGCGCATCTGCTGCAAATGAAACAACATCTACATCAACAGATGCTGTGCACACAACAACAATTTGCTGACTGTCATCGGTCATGCCCACTGCACAACAAGGCACCGCATCTTTGACGTTGAGACGTTGTACTGGTGGCTCGGTTGCTAGTAGCGACGAAGCACCGACCAACTGTGGCTCAACAATCACACGATGCCTCAGCAAACGTTCGGCAGCAAGTCTGTTGAGTGGGTGATGCTCTGAACCACTTTGACGATGCCCACGCACGATGTTGACAACCTTGATCAACGACTCGACTGTGGCAACTTTGCCGTGCAACATCTGGAATGTTTCGCGGTCGTGAGCGCCAACACCGATCTCGAGACGAGGAGTGTTGTCATTTTCGTCAACAACAACTCTGCACACTTCAAGCCCCATTACTTCGCCGCTCAACACGCCGTGTTCGCGAACAATATCGGCACCAGACTCACCAATGATCGACGCAAATTGCTCATGCGTGGTGGGTACTGCTGATGACGGCATCACAGGATCGGATTCAGCGCGAGCAACTTGTTTGTCGGCAACAAGCCACACACGAATGTCTCGATCAAACAACTGTGCACGCCGCGACACAAGACCCGCATCAGATGCAACGAAGATGTCGAGAGATGTGGCATCAAACTTTTGTGCCCACAACAACACCGGGCCAAGCGAGCGCTCGCATTGTTCGAGCACCACAACCCATGCATGGTTTGCGCTCACGGCACCTGCACCAAGTGCAAAATCGACAAACTCTGGTTGCTCGACAGCACCGATGCTTGACATTGCACTACACAGAGCCAGTTGCGCCACACGACTTTTCTGATTGTTGTTTTCACTCATGCGAGAGAAAGCCGGCTAAGTAGTGAGCAATACGTAGTTGGTGATTAGGCGTTTGGTTGCTTGGCGATTTCAGACAAGAACTCATCGTTGTTCTTAAACGTCTTCAATCGATCGATCAACAACTCGAGACCAGGAGCAGCGTTGCCACCCTCGGCCAAACCGCTCAACACTCGGCGCAGTTTCCACACCATCTGTAATTGCTTGCGATCAAACAACAACTCTTCGTGTCGAGTTGATGATGCATCAACGTCAATGGCTGGGTAAATACGGCGCTCCGAGATCTTACGATCGAGACGAAGCTCCATGTTGCCCGTGCCTTTGAACTCTTCGAAAATTGCATCGTCCATGCGGCTGTTTGTCTCGACCAATGCTGTTGCAAGAATCGTGAGACTGCCACCCTCTTCAACGTTGCGAGCCGAACCAAAGAATTTCTTTGGCGGATACAAAGCACCCGCGTCGATACCACCTGACATGATGCGCCCAGTAGCCGGAGCCGACAAGTTGTATGCACGAGACAAACGAGTAATGCCGTCGAGAATAATGACGACGTCTTCGCCCATCTCGACCATGCGCTTTGCTTTTTCAAGCACGAGCTCGGCCACCTGTGTGTGCTCTTCGGACGGACGATCGAAAGTTGAAGCAATAACTTCGCCCTTCACCGTGCGTTTCATATCGGTCACTTCTTCGGGACGCTCGTCGATCAACAACACAATCAATTTCACTTCTGGGTGATTGCGCTCGATTGACGTTGCAATCGTTTTCATGATCGTCGTTTTACCGGCCTTTGGAGGCGACACGATCATTCCACGTTGACCTTTGCCGATTGGCGAAATCAAGTCGATGATGCGTGCAGTCATGTTGTTTGGGTCTGCAGAGTTTTCGAGACCAAGTTTGGAGTCTGGAAACAATGCAGTCAGGTCTTCGAAACGAGGACGCGCCTTGACTTTGTCTGCCGCAACACCATTGATCGTTGCAACATCAAGCATTGCTGGGTTCTTCTCATTGCGTCCGGCTGGCTTGCACATTCCTGTGACGTGATCACCCTTGCGCAGACCAAATTGACGGGTCAAACGAACGGCCACATATGCGTCGCCTGCACTTGCCAGATATCCATTGACGCGCAAGAAGCCGTAGCCCTCGTCGCGCAGATCGAGATAACCAGAAACCAATACTGGCTCAGTCGAAATCGGCTCGTTACTTACTTCTGGCTCAAACGACTCGTAGCGATCGTTGCCCTGTGGGCCTTCATCGCGTGGACCTTTTCCACGTCGTCGACGATTGCGGTTGCGATTGCGGTTTGGACCACCCTCGGCTCCGTTTTGCTGAAAACTATTTTGGCGATCTTGTCCGCGATCATTGCCTTGGTTGCGATCTTGATTGCGATTTGGACCGCGATCATGATTGCGATCGTTGTTTTGATTGCGATTTGGGCCGCGATCAGAACCAGTTGGTCGCTCGCTCGCACGACGTGCATCGGGTGCAACTGGCGTTCCTTCGTGTTCGGCCAATTCAATTTCCCAATCGGCAAGTGGTTCGCCACCTGCACCAAGTGCTGCTTGCGCAGCGGCTGGGGCTGCGGTCTTTGCAGCAACTCGCGACGTTGGCTTGGCAGCAACCGGTGTTGGTGCAGCAGGCTTTGTTTGCTCAAGGATCATGTCGATGAGTTCTGACTTTTTTGCACGCGATGCCGACTTAACGCCGAGTGCCGACGCAATTGCTGTCAGTTGCTCGCGGTCTTTGGCTTCTAATGCGGTTTTTTTAAGGGCTCCACTGGCCATTGGTCCTACTTTCAAGGGCGTTCACACAAATGTGAGTTGCCCATCTGACCGCAGATGCGTCACGCGAAAATCAACGTCGCAGGTTTGCGGGGGCTTCACTCGGGAATCCGAGCCATATTCAGAGTAGCCCCAGTCGCTCGCTATTTACAACATGCAATGTAGATGGGGCTCATTAATGGGCTTGTTAGCCACGCTGCCGTGCGGCAACAAAAGCCTCGACAGCCTGCAAATCATTAGGCAGATCAACAATTCGCTCAGTCCGTTGCATCAGGTCTGACAGGTGCTCGGGCAACGCTGGCTGTACCCCAGTTGCCAACTTGACCGCATCCGAAAACTTGGCTGGATGCGCAGTGGCCAAGGTAATTGTGGGCATACCGGGCTCGGCACAATGCTCTGCTGATGCAATGCCAACTGCAGTGTGCGGATCGACAAACATGCCGTGATCTTGATGCATGCGCTTCATCACCGACAACGTTTCGGCATCATCACTTCGATGCGCACGGAACGTCGGCGCAATCCACGATGCGTATTGATCTGGTTCAACCGACAACTTGCCCTTGGCACGAAACGCGTCGAGTTGTTGCGCGGTTGCTCCCCCATCGCGATCGTTCATCTCAAACAACAAGCGCTCAAAGTTGGACGACACCTGAATGTCCATACTTGGGCTGAGTGTTGGCACAACAGATGTCATTTGCATCGCATGCGTATCAAAGAATCGGGTGAGAATATCGTTGCTGTTTGATCCAACAATCAGTTTCTCAATCGGTGCACCCATCTGTTTTGCGATCCAGCCTGCAAGCACGTTGCCAAAGTTGCCAGTAGGCACGCTAAATGAAGCGCTGCTGCCTAGCGCTTGAAGCGCTGTGAAGTAATAGACAGTCTGAGCCATGACGCGCGCCCAGTTGATGGAGTTGACTGCGGACAAATTGTTGGCCTCACGAAATGGTGCGTCATTAAACATGGCCTTGACCAAATCTTGGCAATCATCAAACGTGCCGTCGATGGCAACGGTGTGCACATTTGGTGCGTTAACTGTGGTCATTTGCCGACGTTGCACATCACTCACCCGACCACGCGGATACAAAATCACAATGTCGACATTGTTGCACGACTTGACGCCATCAATTGCTGCACCACCTGTGTCGCCGCTGGTTGCACCAACGATCATCACTCGCTGATTGCGTTGGCTCAGTACATGATCGAATAATTTGCCAATAAGTTGCAACGCCACATCTTTAAACGCAAGCGTTGGGCCGTGAAATAGCTCGAGCAAGTAATGCTCGGGTGCAATTTGCACAATTGGCACTACATCTGGATGCCTAAATGACGAATATGCCTCGCGGCTGAGGCGCACCATGGTTGGTGCATCAATCTCGGTGCCAATGAACGGCTGCATGATTGCTGCAGCACGGTCGGCATAACTGCCATGAGTTGGTGCGCTTACGGTTGGCCATGTTTGCGGCACATACAAACCGCCATCTAGAGCTAGGCCAGCCAAGAGCGCGTCACAAAAACCCAACTCTGGGGCACGACCGCGTGTAGAGATGTAACGCATACCAAAAATATTTTAGTCGGCGATGACCCGCAGGAGGCCACCCACATGCGTGACCACGTCAAGTTTTTTCAATTCGCTAATGCAAGCTTGCATTGCCGCCTCACCTGCATTGTGTGTAAGAAACACGAGTCGTGCGCCGTGGCCAATGCCGTCTTGCTCGGCCGCACGGATGCTCACATTGTGACGAGCAAAAACACCAGTAACTGCGTGCAATACGCCTGGTTTGTCGGCAACCTCGAGTGGCAACAAATACTCACACGATGTGTCGGACATTGGCTGCAACTTTGGAGCACTCAACACTCCGAGTGTTGCATGCGCGCCCTTGTTGAGATTAATTGATGCGTCGATCACGTCGCCGAGTATCGAAGATGCCGTTGGGTCACCGCCCGCGCCGCGACCATAAAACATGAGTGAGCCCGATGCTTCGCCGTCGACCACGACCGCATTAAATGCTTCACGTACCGACGCAAGAGGATGCTGCATCGAAACGATTGCAGGGTGCACGCGTACCGACACCGCACCAGATGCTTTGTCAAACTCGGTGACGCCCAACAACTTGACTGCATAACCCAATCGCTTTGCAATTGCAATGTCTGCTGCCGTGATCTTGGTGATGCCTTCGCTATACACGTCGCCCGCAACAACGTTGCAACCAAATGCGATACTCGCGATGATCGAAATCTTTGCCGCGGCATCCAGCCCCTCGACATCGGCTGTCGGGTCACTTTCTGCATAACCAAGTTGTTGCGCGCTGGCCAGTGCGTCTTCATAACTCGCGCCGTCTTCGCTCATCTTGGTGAGAATGTAATTTGTAGTTCCATTGACGATGCCGAGCACTCGCCTGATTGGCTCGCCACGCAAACTTTCGCGCAATGGACGAATAAGTGGAATACCTCCGCACACTGCAGCCTCAAACAACAAGTCGATGCCTGCATTGTCGGCTGCCGCAAACAACTCTGCGCCATGGGTCGCGATCAATGCCTTGTTGGCTGTGACGACAGGCTTGCCATTTGACAAAGCCTTCAAGATCAAGCCGCGGGCTTGGTCGATGCCGCCCATCACTTCAACGACAAGGTCGACGGTTGGGTCGTTGACCACAAACTCTGCATCGGTTGTCAGCACATCTGCAGCCAGCGAATTTTTATGCGCATCAATGTTGCGAACCGCCACTCGTGCAATCACAAGTTGCACGCCACTGCGGGCGGCAATTGCGGAAGCTTGTTGCTTGACGAGCCGTACAAACGCGGCACCAACCGTGCCATGGCCAATTACTCCGATGCGAACTTGAATTGCAGCCATTCCTTCACGCTATTGGCTCTACGGCCCTGATTTCTAGCGAATATCGAGCCTGGTCAGATCTTCATTGGTTTCACGGCGTACAACAAGACGGGCTTTGCCATTGCTCACAAAAACCACTGGAGGTCGAGTCACTTTGTTGTAATTAGACCCCATCGAATGACCATATGCACCCGTTACCGGAGTCGCGAGCACATCACCGATAGCAAGGCCGGAAGGCACAAGTGCCTCATTGATCAACACATCGCCGCTTTCGCAATGCTTGCCAACAAGTCGCACAACTTCGGTGCGATTGGCATTGGCTCGTGCTGGCAAAAATGCTTCATAACCGCTGCCATACAACACAGGTCGTGGATTGTCACTCATGCCGCCATCGACTGCAACATACGTGCGCACACCAGGAATGTTCTTAATAGTGCCAACCGAATACAACGTGACAGCAGCGGAAGCAACGATGGATCTGCCTGGCTCGACAAACACCGTGATGCCTTTGTTGAGATGAGCCGTTGCGCTGTGCAAGTGACCAGCCCACTCGGTGATGGTCGGCGCATTTTCCGACTCGACATATGCAACGCCAAGTCCACCGCCAAGCGTGACTTCGTCTATGGCGAGTTCGTTTGCCAAGTCAACCATGATTTTTGCAGCCAGCGTAAAGTTTTCGGCAGCAAACACATTTGACCCGATGTGACAATGAATGCCAACGAGTTGCACCGACGAAGAATCACGTGCGCGTTGAGCAGCCTTGCGAGCATCTCCATTACCAAGATTGAAACCAAACTTCGAGTCGTCCTGCCCTGTCGACACAAATTCGTGCGTGTGCACATACACGCCAGGCGTTATGCGCAACTGCACACGCGGTGCTGGCAGGCCTTGAGCATGCAGCGCATCCAGACGATCGAGTTCGTCAAAATTGTCTACAACGATGTGTCTCACGCCAGCAGTGATGGCCTGACGTAATTCATCTTCACTTTTGTTGTTGCCGTGCATCACACAGTGACTTGCCGGTACACCCGCATTGAGCGCCACAAACAACTCGCCACCTGTAGCAACATCGAGCAACAAATCTTCTTCATGTGCGAGGCGCGCCATTGCAGTACACAAAAATGCTTTTGTTGCATACACCACTCGTTCACGACCAAAAGCTGTTACCGCTTCGCGACAACGAGCACGCAGATGCTCCTCGTCATACACAAATACTGGTGTGCCAAACTCGGCTGCAACATCTGTCAGTGCGCATCCACCAACACTCATCCGACCATCGGGATCAATGACAGCATTATCTGACAACAAGTGCTTGGCAACTACAGTCACATTTGCTCCGGTGTTTCGATGCCCAACAACGCAAGACCCTGCGACATTACGCGCGCCGTAAAGTCGCACAATGCAAGGCGGCTCGTGCGCTGCTCATCATTTTCTGCGCGCATCACTGGGCATTGCTCGTAAAAGGCGCTGAATTCACTGGCCAAATCATACAAATAGGTGCACAACCGGTGCGGGCTGTATTTGTCGAGTGTGTCCCACAACGCAGTGTCAAACTGCAACAACCGCAGCACCAGTGCGCGCTCGGCTTCGTGTTCAACAAGCGGTGTTACGCCCCGAACGCTCGCGCGATCTACACCAGCCTTGCGGAAAATGCTGCAGATTCGAGCATGCGCATATTGCAAATACGGCGATGTGTTGCCATCAAACGAGAGCATGCGCTCCCAATCAAATACGTAATCCTTGATCCGATCCGTCGACAAGTCGGCGTACTTGATGGCGCCGATGCCGACCTGCTTGGCAATTGCATTGTGTTGAGCATCCGACCAATCAGGGTTCTTTGCTTGCACCGCATCTTTGGCGCGCTCAACAGCTTCCGTTAAGAGTGCATCAAGTTTGACAACTTCTCCATTGCGACTCTTCAAAATCTTGCGATCACTGCCAAGCACGTTTCCAAATGCAACGTGCACCATCTGCGTCTTTTCTGGGACCCATCCGGCATTGCGCGAGACAACACCAACCATCTCGAGATGTTGGGCTTGTGGTGCGCCAACGATATACAAAATAACCGTTGCGCCAAGGCGTTCGACACGATCAATCACGCATGCCAAATCGCTTGTCGCGTAGTTGTAGCCACCATCCGTTTTGCGAATGATCAGCGGCAACGGTTCATTGTCGCGGTTCACAAAACCATCAACAAATACAACTTCTGCGCCGTCACTCGTCTCAAGCATCTTTGCTGCGTCAAGTCGTTCGACCACTTGGGCCAACAAGTGGTTGTACGCACTCTCGCCCATGATGTCATCAGCAGTGAGCAAAACGTCAAGCGATCTATAGACGCGATCGAAATAGCGAGTGCTCTCGCCCACCAACAACTTCCACATGCGCAATGTTTCTGCATCGCCACCCTGCAACAGCACCACACGTGCACGTGCACGTTCTTTAAAACTTTCATCGGCATCAAACTTTGTGCGCGCTTGTTTATAAAACGAATCGAGGTCGCCAACCGAGAGTTCGTTTGCGGCTTCAGTTTCGCCAAGATCAATCAAATGTTCAATGAGCATTCCAAACGGCGTGCCCCAGTCACCAATGTGATTTTCGCGAATGACTTTGTGCCCCACAAACTCGAGCATGCGCACCAACGCATCACCGATCACTGTTGAACGCAAATGCCCAACGTGCATTTCTTTGGCCACATTTGGTGCCGAATAATCGATGACCACAGCTTGTGTCTCGGTTGCGCTCGATACACCGAGTCGTGGATCGGCTGCTGCGCGGGCGAGTTCGGCTGCCAAAAACTCTGGTGCAAAAGTGATGTTGATAAAGCCTGGCCCTGCAATCTCGACACTGCTGCACACACTCGACAAATCTGCTTCGTCGAGCACAAGTTGAGCAATTTCACGCGGGGTCTTGCCAAGCTGCTTTGCAAGCGCCAACGACCCGTTGACCTGAGCATCTGCACGATCACTTCTACGAACGACCGCGTCAGCATCGGCTTCCGAAATGCCACCGATGCGCGCAAACGTCGGCTTCAGCCGTTGCGCAATGGTGATAATTGGATCGGCCATAGTCCTTCTATTGTTGCCGACCGCCACCCACTACAACGACTACTTATCGTAAAAGTGCACAACTGCTCACCGCTAACCTTCACCGTGAGGCCCTCGTAGCTCAGTGGATAGAGCGTCGGTTTCCGGAACCGCAGGTCGCATGTTCGATTCATGCCGAGGGCACTGGGTCATGCCGAGGGCACTGGGTCATGCACTCCTAGCCAAGTGCAGATTTAACAAGTGCAGCGATTTTTTGGCCGTCGGCACCAGACCCAACTCGTTCGCGCACCGCCTTCACCACTGCACCCATTGCTTTGCCACCGGTGGCACCAGCGGCTGCAGCATTGGCAACTTCCTCTGCAACGATCTTCGCAACATCGTCATCCGACATTGCTGCTGGCAAATATGCCTCGATCACTGCGCATTCAGCACGCTCTTTTGTTGCAGCATCTGTGCGACCAGCGTCTGCATAGATCTGTGCACTTTCAGCGCGCTTTTTTGCTTCAGCGCGTAAAACCGCAATCGCCTGATCATCGCTCAACACAATCGCCTCGTCACCAGCCACCTCGGCATTTTGAATTGCCGACAACACCATGCGCAGTGTCGAAAGTCTCAATTCGTCGCGTGCCTTCATTGCCTCGCTGATATCGGCTTTAATGCGTTCTTTAAATGTTGTCACCCTTCTATTCTGCCCGATCTCTAGACTGAGACGGGTCATGAATAACGAGACATTTGAACTGTTTTTTGCCATGCTCAGCGTGGCACTACTTGCGGGAACAGTTGTTGTGCTCGTCACTCGTTTGTCGTCAGGTTCACAGTCGTGGGCTCAAAACACTCTCACGGCCTTTTCTCCATTTGCACGACCACTCGCCGCCGCAATTGCCACCACCTGCATGCTCGGCAGTCTGTACTTTTCGGAAATCGTTAACTACAAGCCTTGTCGCCTGTGCTGGTATCAACGTTTCGTCATGTATCCACTCGCAATCATTCTGATCATTACGTTGATCCGCCGCACCAAAAGCATCTGGAAAATTACTGTTCCACTTGCCACAATCGGCTGCGGAATTTCGGCCTACCACTGGTTTTTGGAACGATTCCCCAATCTGGACGCTGGCGTGTGTGATGTCGAAGTGCCATGCGAGTTTGTTTGGTTTGAACTCTTTGGTTTTGTAACGTTGCCATTCATGGCCTTCACGGGTTTTCTTGCAGTCATTGTCTTTACTACCCTTCCTACACCACAGCAAACGGAGAATGTATGAGCACATCAAAGAAAAATTCAACCTCGGGTAATCGCAACGCTTGGATAGTTGGTGGTGTGATCGCCGCTGTCATTGCAATTGCGGCAATTGCTGCAATTAGTGCTTCCAGCAAAAAAGACTCGACCGCCGTTGGATCATTACAAGAATTTAGTGAAGTCACGGTGACTGGCGATGTGCTTCCAGCATTTGACTCAGCCGCAAATCCAGATCCTGCTGTTGGAATGCTCGCACCCGTGTTGTCGGGCAAAGGTTTCACTGGCAATGTTGTGACGACCGAATCAACTGGCACGCCAACGTTGCTCGTGTTTCTTGCACATTGGTGTCAATACTGCCAACGCGAAGTGCCGTTGCTCGTTGAGTGGGAAAAATCGGGCAATATGCCAGCAGGCTTCGACATCCTCGCGGTAACTACTGGCACTGACCCAGCAAATCCCAACTTTCCGCCATCCGAGTGGTTGACCCGCGAAAACTTTCCAGCCACCTGGCCAGTCATGGCAGACTCAAAAGACGCGGTTGGTGCCGACGCTTTCGGTCTTGCCGGATACCCATACTTCGTGCTTGTTGGTGGCGACGGCAAAGTGCTTTGGCGTGCGAGCGGCGAAATCCCGATGGACGAACTGACCGCCACAATTCTCGCGCTCACAGGAGCCTAAAACCCAAGTTGGGAATCATTCTCAATAGTGATACATTCACATTATGAGAATCATTCCCAAAATACTTATTGGAATTTGTCCTGCCCTGTTTGCTCTTTCCGCATGCTCATCCAGCGGCACCACAACTGCGGCAGATTCCGATCGGCCAACCGTTGTAGTCACCTACTCCGTGCTTGGCAGCATCGTGGAACAACTTGTTGGCGACGCCGCAACAGTGACCACTCTCATCCCAGACGGTCAGGACCCCCACGAATTTGAGCCATCGGCGAAAGACATCGAGTCATTAAACAACGCGAGCATTGTTGTATCGAACGGTCTCGACTTTGAAGAAGGTTTGGAAGAGACACTCGAAAATGCAAAGACTGCTGGAGTCAGCGTCTTTATGGCTGGTGACCACGTCACCGTTCGCGAACTCAGCGATGAGGATAATCACGCCGACGAAGCAACTACGGACACGACTGTGCTTAAGGAAGAGGAACACGATCACGAAGCATCTGACCCACACCTGTGGCTTTCGCCTGCAGCGATGCTGGAAATGTTGCCAGAGCTTTCCAAAGCAGTTGGTGCCGCAATTGGTGCAGACCTCTCGGCGCAGTTGGAGACACTTGTTGCCGAACTGACCGCATTGGACTCCGAAATTCAAGAAATAATTGGTGGTATCAAGTGCGAGCTGGTGAGTGGGCATGACGAAATGGGTTACTTCGCCGATCGTTACGGTTGCGAAGTGATTGGCGCGATCATCCCATCGTTTTCAACCACATCGGAAGCGAGCGCCGGCGAACTTGCCGACTTGAAGGCCGAAGTTGAATTGCACGATGTTAAAGCAGTTTTTACTGGCCTTGGAACATCTCCAGATGTTGCCGAACAACTTGCAACCGAATTGGGTGTGAAAGCGGTGACCCTGTCGACACATTTCCTTGATGGTGCGGAGACTTATCGGGAGTTTATGCTGCGAATGGTCAACCAAATCGCGGAAGCGCTCGGCTGAACCGCCGCGTTCACATATCCTTGATGTGTGGAATGGTTTGACAACAACGTGTTCATCGAACCATTCCTCAACAATGAGTTTCTGCGCTACGCGCTAGCCGGAGGAATACTCGTTGCGATTACGTGCGCCGTTGCCGGAACTTTCGTGGTGTTACGTGGCCTTGCATTTGTTGGTGACGCGCTCGCACACGGCGTGCTTCCCGGAATAGCGACAGCGCTACTTTTAGGCGTGTCTGGAATCGTTGGCGCTGCAGTAGGCGCAGTGGCGATGATGGGTGGAGTGAGCCTGGTAACTCGTCGCTTTCGACTTTCGGGTGACACGGCAATCGGCTTGTTATTCGTGGGCATGCTGGCACTTGGTGTCATCATTACCTCGCGAAGCGATGCATTCGTTGGCGATCTCACACGCATTTTGTTTGGTGAACTGCTTGGTGTCAGCCGATCAGATTTGTTGTCGCAACTGTGTGCACTTGCCCTGGTTGGCTTAATCGCTTTCATTGGCCGTCGCCCGTTTCTGTTGCTTTCTGTAGACGAGGGGCTTGCTCGCACCTCAGGTTTCTCCATTCGCCTCTTTCACAATGCAATGCTGACCATGGTTGCCATCACTGTCGTTGCCAGTTTTCAAACGGTAGGAACACTGTTGGTGCTAGGTATGTTGATTGCACCCGCTGCAACTGGTGCGCTCTTTGCGCGACGAATCTCCAGCATGATGACTATTGCCGCCCTTGTCGGAACTCTTTCTACATATATAGGACTACTGCTCAGCTACCACTTTGACATTGCCGCTGGCGCAACCATCGTGTTTACGGCCGTTATGTTCTTTGCTCTGACCGCAGTGTTGACCGAAATACGGAAGGCACTCAGCAAACCGAGCGATGGCGAACACGAGCATCCTCACGCACACGGGCGCGTACACATCTGATGGCTGCACTAACCGCTGCAGTGCACTCTCCGATTAGTGCCGATCACCTCTGCGTTGGATATGGCAAACGCCCTGTCGTCGAAGGAGTAACTCTCGACATGCAGCCGGGTGAACTCTTGGTGCTCATTGGCACAAATGGTTCGGGCAAATCAACATTACTCAAGACTCTTGCAGGACTCATCAAGCCAGTGCATGGGGACTTACATTTGCTTGGCGAACATGCTGGGCAATTACCGAAGCGCGTTGGTTATCTTCCACAACATCCAGTGTCGTCACACACACTTCCATTATGTGTGCGCGACATGGTTGCTATGGGCCGCTATGCACATCTCGGATTAGTGAAGCACGCAAGTGCACATGATCGAGAAATTGTTGAAGAGTCGATGGTGCGCGTCGGCATTGATGCTCAGGCTGCTCTGCCTATTCGAGATTTGTCTGGCGGCCAACAACAACGCACCCACTTGGCACAAGTGCTTGCCCGCCAAGCAGAAGTGCTTTTGCTTGACGAACCAACTGCCGGCCTTGACCTCAACGGTCGCAAACTCGTTGCGGATCTTGTTTCAGCCGAGCGCGCACGCGGAGTCACCGTGGTGATGGCGACACACGAACTGAGCGATGCCGAGCAAGCGACATCGGTGATGTTGCTCGCCCAGCGAGTTGTATCTATGGGCCCACCCAATGTTGCTTTGCGCGATGAATACCTACGCGAATGCTTCGGTTTTACTCAGCCTCACTGACGCCCTCAAGCGCCAGTAACTGTTTTTTCATCTTTAATCCTAGGGAATATCCACCGAGAGAGCCATCGCTGGCCACAACTCGGTGACATGGCACGATGATGGGGATTGGGTTTTTGCCATTAGCGGATCCAACTGCACGAAACGCTTTGGGCTTCTTGATATTGGACGCTTGTTGACCATACGAAATAGTTTTCCCAAACGGAATGCGGCATAGTGCGCGCCACGCCTGCACTTGAAACTCGGTGCCAACAAGATCAAGAGCAACATCAAACGAAGTGCGTTTGCCTGCAAAATACTGCTCGAGCTGCTTTTTGGTTTTAAACAAAATCGCCTGAGCAGAGGCATCTTTTGCAGTCATGAGTTGCTTCGCATTATTACGAACGTCAATCGCAACAAGACCTTTACTCGAGGCCACGAGCGTCAGTTTTCCAACAGGTGATGACATGACAAGTGTGTTGCGCACTGTTTGATTACTTGTCATGCACATGAATATAACCAATGAATCTCATACGCCACGGCAACCTGTCACACTGGAGAGATGACCACAACAATCATGATGGACATTGAAAGCCCAGCGAAAAAGCGCATAGCCCTTGTTGCTCACGACAACATGAAAGACGAAATGCTGGAATGGACAGTACATCATCGCACTGAATTGTCTCGCCACGTACTCGTAGGCACTGGCACCACTGGTCGGCTTGTGCAAGAACACACGGGACTCGAAGTGGAGCGCCTGCGTTCTGGGCCACTTGGTGGCGACCAACAAATGGGCGCGCGCATTGCTGAAGGCAAGATTGACATCTTGATGTTTTTCTGGGACCCACTAGAACCACAGCCACACGACCCAGACATCAAAGCACTCTTGCGTATTGCTGCGGTGTGGAATATTCCAGTTGCATGCAACCGTGCGAGCGCTGACTTTATTATTTCTTCACCACTGATCTCACAGGTGTATCAGCGACGAGTGCCCGAATATTTATAGTCGCTGCTACTACATCAAAAAGCTGGCGGTGCTGGCGGGCCGTACTCATTCATGTCGGGATCACTTTGCTGAAGAGCAAAGATAAAACCGACAATCGGAATAATTGACCACCAACCTCCACGGTTGGTGTCGTGCATACGGCGCCAGCCAACAGCAATTGACGGAATGATCATCGCTATTGAAAAGAGAGCACCGATTGTTGAAAAAATTGCCGACGAAAGGTTGGCAGCAATAAGTACAAACAATTGCCAAAACCAATAGGCAGAGCGAGAGGATCTGCCATTGAAGTTTGCATAGTTTTTAAACCCAGACTTAATGGCGGTTTGAAAATTCACTCTTTGTCGCCCTGTGGCTTTGGCTCTTTTGGAAGCCCAAGCACACGCTCACCCACAATGTTGCGTTGAATCTGGCTTGTGCCACCCCAGATGGTTTCAGAGCGCGAGAAGAAGAACGTCGACATCATCGAGCTGACTGGGTACCCATCGCGGCGCTTGTCGCGCAATGCACCTGGCCAGTTGCCATCTGCTGGACCAGCATTGATCAACATCGAGTTGGCACCATTGATGTCGAGTGCGAGTTCCATTGCACGTTGGTGCATTTCGCTCCAAAACATCTTGTTGCTTGCACCAAGTGCAAGTACGCCCATGTCTTTCTTGTTTTCGAGTGTTGCACTCAACGAGCGCAGACCGTTGTAACGCAAGATCTGAATTTTGGAGTAAAACTGCATCAAGCGTTGACGAATGGTGTCGTCATTGATTGATCCATTTTCTTTTGCTGCAGCCGACATCAAACGAAACTCTTCTTCAAATCGGCGATAGCCAGTGGTCGCACTCATGCCGCGCTCAAACGCGAGAGTGCTGTTGGCTACCTTCCAGCCATTGTTGACTCCACCAACCACGTTGTTCTTCGAGCAACGCGCATCGGTAAAAAACACTTCACAAAACTCTGCTGTGCCGTCTGGCTGCACAATGCCGCGCACTTCAACGCCCGGCTGACGCATTGGCACCAACAAGTAGGTGATGCCCGCATGCTTTACCCCCGACGTGTCGGTGCGCGTAAGCAAGAAGCAATAGTCGGCGTGGTGACCACCAGTTGTCCAGACTTTTTGTCCGTTGATCACCCACTCTTCACCGTCGAGCACTGCAGTGGTCTTGAGGCTTGCCAAATCACTGCCGCTGTTTGGTTCGCTAAAGCCTTGGCACCAGCGCATCTTGCCATTCAAAATCTGTGGCAGAAATTCCTTTTTTTGTTCTTCTGTGCCCCATTGCAACAACGTTGGGCCAACAAGTGTGGCACCAAAGAAATCTGCGCGCATTGGAGCCTTCGCATTTGCAAACTCTTCTGCCAGCACCACACCCTGCAATGTTGACAAACCTTTGCCACCGTATTCGACTGGCCACGTTGCACAAATCCAGCCACCTTCAAACAACTTTGTTGGCCAATCTTCGTTAAATGCTTTGCGATCAGCCGACGACATCTCGAAACCTTTGTCGAACCAACCCTTTGGAAGGTTTGTCTTCAGCCATGTCTGTACTTCGGTTCTAAAGGCTTCTGCCTCGGGGGTGTATTCGATCATCCCTCTATTCTGCCCGCTCACGAGCACTCCAGTCCAAGCGCACGTCACGCCAACGCAGTACGGCGTTAACAGAACCGTGACAATTGACTCGTATAATTGATGCATGTTCAATGTACTTCTCGGTAGTGCTTCCGAGACGCTCGATATTGGGCGCATTCTGCTGGATCTGACAATCATTTTGATCGTGGCAAAAGCAGCCGCCGAGGTCTCTGAACGCATTCACGTGCCAGCGGTTATTGGCGAAATTTTTGCCGGAATCTTGATTGGACCATCAGTCTTGGGTCTCGTTAATACCGGCGACATGCTGTTCTTTCTCGCCGAACTTGGCGTCATCTTGCTGCTCATCCAAGTTGGGCTCGAAACCGACATTGTCGAGCTCAAAAGTGTTGGTCGCGCCAGCCTCTTGGTGGCAATCATCGGAGTCGCGTTGCCAATGGCACTTGGCTTTGGAGTCGGCTCAATGCTTGGTGAATCAGTTAATACTTCCCTCTTTATAGGTGCAACACTCACGGCGACATCAATTGGCATCACCGCTCGAGTGTTTGGAGACTTGCGAGCACTTGCAACTATTGAGGCGCGCACAGTTCTTGGTGCAGCAGTTGTCGACGACGTGCTCGGCCTGATCATTCTCACAGTCGTCACTCGTATTGTCGAGCAAGGCAGTGTGGGCATTGGCACGATTGCATCAACCATCGGACTCGCAGTTGGTTTTCTTGCCGTCACGAGCACCGTTGGTTTCACCATCTTCCCCCAACTCTTTGCACGTATCACACAAGTTGCGCGTTCAACATCCACAGTGTCTGTGGTCGCAATCGGTATCGCGCTTGGTTTTTCGGTGCTTGCCGAGAAAGCACACCTCGCGCCGATCATTGGCGCGTTTGTGGCCGGTCTTGCTTTGCGACGCATCACTACACACGAACGCGTTGAACGCGATGTTTCATCACTCGCGCAAATATTTGTTCCAATCTTTTTCTTAAACATCGGCATCTCAACCAACATCCGTGCGATGGCAGATGCACGAGTAATCGGAGTCGCATTATTGATTTCGGTTGTTGCAGTCGTAAGTAAAATTGCAGCAGCATTCGGGGCAATTGGATCACGCGGCGACAAGTGGACAATTGGTTTCGGAATGTTGCCTCGCGGCGAAGTCGGTCTAATTTTTGCGAGCATTGGTCTCAGTGTTGGGGCATTCTCAGAAGAGCTCTACGGGTCAGTACTTGTTGTCGTGCTCATCACAACACTGATCGCGCCGCCGTTACTGCGATGGAGACTTGGAACCCAAGCGCAGGCTATTGAAGACTCAACCGCTCTTGCAATGAGACCACTTGAAGGTTGGGTCACGAACATTGATGGGCAAATAGTTCTCAATGGCGCTCCCCCTGTACGTTCACTTGTAGAAATTGGTTTAGCCTCAGCGTCGCTCGCAATAGATGCACAACCAAGTAGCCAATTACTCGACTGGTTTGCTCTCCATCGCAACGCAACATTGAGCTGGGATGATGATGCAACGATTGGTTTGCTGCGTGTGTTGCGACATGGTTCGGCCCGTTCGTGGAGATTCCTAGAAACCATCGGTTTCGTTCAGCGCGCGCTCCCTGAAGTGTCTGAGGCAATGGCTGCACGAGCAAGCGATTCAACCGAACTTGACCCAACACACTCGTTGCAGTTCCCCACTGTTGAAGCAATTTGTTTAACATCACACGCAAGCACTGACGATCTCGTGCTTGCAGCATTTGCAAAAGATATTTCAGATTCTGGAGCCTATGGGCAAGGCGCAATTGCGCGACTCGGGCTTGATCTCGCGACTAGTAAGTCGGTTTTGATGCTTCTTGAAGGTTCACAACTCTTACGTAACATTGTGCAAAGCGAACCGTTGCAGATCACGCCACGATTACTCGCACAAATTGCAAATCATCTCAAGAACCCTCTGCTAGTTGAGCAATGTCGTCAGCTTGTTAGCGCACGACAAGATTTGAGTGATACTCAAAATTTGGCATTAATTGGCATAGTTGCCGATGTTCAAGAAGTACTCGCACACCCAGACCTCGTTGATTCTGAATCAAACACGCTTGTAGAGAGTCGGTTGCAGGCAGCACTTGCACTCACTACAGATGATTCAATTCGCGCACGCATCACCCATGCGCCAGCAAGTTACGCCCTTACTCACTCTCCAAAACAGATGCTTGACCATGCACTACTTGTCGAACCGATACCACCTTCGGGTGATGCACGAATTGTTGTGTCGCCTACGCCGATAAACGATCAGTGGTTGGTCAACATTGCGTGCCGCGACAGGTCTGCATTACTCGCACGACTTTCTGGTGCGTTGTCGTCACTCAACCTCAACGTAATCAATGCCGAAATTGCTACATGGGCAGATGGCGCAGTGCTCGACATATTTACAGTGCAATCAGCAGTCGAGCCACAACTGCGTGCTCTTACCGATGCAGTGCAGCAATCTCTACAGTCGCGAAACGTCAAGACTTCTGAGAGTCCATACGAACTAACCGTTCAGCTTGATCATTCGGCACACCCATGGCACTCGATCATGCGTGTAGAGGGCGAAGACCGCACTGGTCTGTTGCGCGACATCGCTGCGACACTCACCAAACTCAAGGTTGTCATCCACCATGCGCAAATTGGCACCGACCAAGGTCTTGTGCACAACCTGTTTGAGATATCCGATGCGCATGGCAGAAAACTTTCCGAACAAGCGTCAAACAAGATCATTCGCGCGCTTCGCTAGTTGTGCCGCCTCGCCAGCGAGCAGGCCATGCCGTAGAGTATTTCCATGACCGTTACCGAAACAGCCCCTGCAGGACTCGAGCGCTGGACGCACCAGTGGAAAGAGCTGTACGAAGAAGTCATCAATACAGGCCTGTGCACCGGATGTGCTGGCTGCGTTATTGCATGCCCATACGAAGTGATCGGCTACAAACACGAAGAAGGTCACTACAAGCCGTTCCACATCGAAGAAGAATTGGGTCTTGACAATTGTGGTCACGGCGAAAAGGGTTGCACCAGTTGCACACGAGCATGCCCCCGCTTTCGCACTTGGGAGCCAGAGGCCGACATGCAGTTATTTGGTCGGACGCGAAAAGACGATGAAATGTACGGCCAATACCGTCAGCTGCTCTTGGTGCGCGCAAGCGACAAAGAAGTCCACGAAAAAGGTCAAGACGGTGGCTTTGTGGGCGCGATGCTCATCTGGTTGATGAAGCATGACTACATTGACGCAGCACTGACCAGTTTTATGGAAGGCGACGGCACATCGTGGAAAGCGCGGCCGGGTTTGGCTCGCACCCCTGAAGAAGTGCTGCAAAGTTCGGGTAGTCGCTACACCTTTTCCGCAAACACACTGGCGATGAAAGAAGCACAAGAGGCAGGCATCAACAGACTCGCGTTGGTTGGAATGAGTTGTCAGTCATCAGCGCTTCCAATTATGTGGAAACGCAAAGTTGGCAAGATCGCCAAGCCATTCTTATTCAACATCGGGTTGTTGTGCTCCAAAACATTTGATGATGCAATCTTTGAAGAACTTTTCTTGGCCAAGTATGGCCTGAAAAAAGAAGAGATGGTCAAGATGAACATCAAAGGCGTCTTCCAGATTTGGATGAAGGACGGCGCATACCACGAGATTGATCTCAAGGAATGTCACCAGTGGACGCGCGAAGGTTGCAAGATGTGCCCAGACTTTGCTGCCGAACACGCTGATATCTCGACAGGTGGAATCGGAGAAGACAACGCATGGACACTGTGTGTTGTGCGCACCGAGCTTGGCGAAGAAGTGATGAACCGCATGATTGCCGACGGCAGCGTGATTGCTCGCCCGGCCGAGACTGATGCAACTGCAATGAAGTTATTGCGACTACTGAGCATCGTTAGTCGTCGACGCTGGCCCGAATTTGGCGACAAGAACCCAAGTGTGGGTGTGCCACCGCCGAAGAAAAAAGCTGACGGAACGGTCCCCGCGCCCCACTAGTACACGAGCGTCCCGCTATTTGTTAGCTAAGCGCACCGCTTTCGCAAACACATCGTCCAGCATTTTTTCGGTGAGCTTGCCAGTAAACGTATTTTGCTGGCTCGGGTGATAACTGCACACAAGTGAGTACTTCCCAGCCTGCACGACGACACCGTGACCAAACTTTGGTCGTGGCTTCACGCCCAACTCGTCACACGCGGCCTGCAGCGCGAATGCACCGAGGCAAACAATGACTTTTGCGTGTGTGAGCAACTCGAGTTCTTGTTGTAAAAAAGGCGAACACTTCACACGCTCGGCTGGTGTTGGCTTGTTTTGAGGTGGTGCGCACTTGACCGCCGCAGTTACCCACGCATCGTTGAGCAAGAGTCCATCATGCACATCTACCGAAGTTGGTTGATTGGCCAAACCCGCGGTGTGCATTGCGCGATACAACCAATCGCCACTGCGATCACCAGTAAAAACTCTGCCAGTGCGATTGGCGCCGTGGGCACCTGGGGCCAGGCCGAGCACAATGATGCGCGCATTCTTGTCGCCAAAACCCGAGATCGGTTTGCCCCAATAGATGTCGTCGCGATACGCGGCTCGTTTTTCGACCGCCACCTTGCGACACCACTTGACCAGGCGCGGACACTTTTCACATGCGTGCACTTGCGCCTCTAGATCGCGCAATGTGGGGCTGCTGGCAGGTCGTGACACTGCATCGCACGATAGTTTGTGAGTGTCATGACTCGCGCAAAAAGCACCAAACCAACCCTCATTTTGATGGTTCGACATGGCCGCACCCCCACAACAGGCAAGGTCTTGCCAGGCCGCGCAAAGGGTTTGCATCTTGCCGAAAGCGGTGTAGCAGAAGCCAACCGAGTCGCTGAACGCTTGTCCGAGATCAAGGGCATCACCGCCGTCTATGCGTCGCCACTCGAGCGCGCACGAGAGACTGCTGCGCCGATCGGCAAGATTCTCAAGCACAAAGTGCAGATCCATCAAGGACTGCTTGAATGTGATTTTGGTAAATGGACTGGCGCGCAATTGACTGCACTCATGAAAAAGCCAGAGTGGACGACAGTGCAAAAGGCTCCGAGCATTTTCCGTTTCCCAAATGGTGAAAGTTTTACCGAGATGCAATCGCGCATGGTCGGAGCACTCGACGACATTCGCGCAAAGCATCCTGGCGAGATTGTTGTGTGCGTCAGTCATGCCGACCCAATCAAGGCTGCAGTTGCTCACGCAATGGGCACACACCTCGACTTGTTTCAACGCATTGTGATCAGTACATGCTCGGTGAGTGCTGTTGCTTATTCGATGAGCGGGCCAGTTGTACTCACTGTCAATTCGACTGGCGGGTCACTGAGCGAGTTGCGCCCGTCATGAGTGCGTTTTACGAATTTGATCAAGCCGATGCTTTTACAAGCGGAGCAATTGGCGAGCCGGGTTCGCGACTGTTTGTCATTCAAGTGCGAGCCGATGGACAACGCGTGACGATGAAGTGTGAAAAGCAGCAAGTGGCAGCACTTGCGCAATACATGCGCCAACTGCTCGCTGACGCGCCAGCCGCATATGACAGACCAATTAATGATGCGATGCAACTCTCTTCCCCTATCGACATCGAGTTTGTTGTTGGCACAGTGGGCATCGCCTACGACTCACGCAACGATCGCATGGTCGTGCAGATTGAGGAACTCGTGCCCACCAACGACGACAATGAGCCGATCGGTGATGCAGACCCAGGCCGTTTGCGGGTGCAAATGAGCCGTGGTCAGGCAGCAGGATTTTGTGAACATTCAGACGAGGTGGTGGCAGCCGGACGTCCTCCGTGCATTTTTTGCGGCCACCCGATTGATCTTGACGGTCACGCATGCCCACGAATGAACTAATAGAAATCCTGCTTCATGGGCAGGTCGAAATTGTTTCGCGCATGTCGCACAGCAGCAATGCAACTTTCCTAGTAACTGTTACTTGCAATGACAACGAAGTTCGCGGAATTTACAAGCCACTCAAAGGCGAACGCCCGTTGTGGGATTTTGAACCAGGTTTGCATCGCAACGAGGTTGCTGCTTACCGACTCTCTGAAGCAATGGGTTTAGGGATTGTGCCGCCAACGGTTTTGCGTGACGGCCCATTTGGCGAAGGCTCTGTGCAGCTTTTTGTTGATGTGGATGTGCAACAGCACTATTTCACTATTTTTGAGCAACGCGAAGATCTGCATGACCAACTGCGAGCGGTGTGTGCATTTGACATTGTTGCGAACAACACCGACCGCAAAGGTGGGCATTGCCTCATTGATGCAGAGGACCACATTTGGGCGATCGATCACGGCGTGTGCTTCTCCCCCGACTTCAAACTGCGCACAGTGATTTGGGAATTTGGTGGAGAAGAACTACCAGATAATCTTCGTACCGTCATTGAGCCGCTCATTGAGACTGTTCCTCTTGACATTGCCGCACTGCTCGGTAGCGAACAAGTTGGCGCTTTGCAAGAACGCGCACAGTGGATCTGTGAAGGCGGAGCATTTCCTATCGATCGCAGTGGCACGCGATATCCGTGGCCAATCCTTTGAGCGAGATCAATCAACTCATCGACCGCAGTGATCTCGATGGTTTGGTGCGCGCGGTAGACGACTTCTGTTCAAGCCGCGATTGGTCATCACTCTTGCAATTGCGCAACTCGTGCAGGCTCGCAACCGCAAGCGGCAAGCAACTGTGGCCGGCTTCGACGCTTGCCGAATACCGCCTTGCCTTGATCGCCCCTGCACACATCGCAGCCCAGGTGGTCGTAGAGGGTTCTGGAAGGTTTACTCTCGGACCACTCACTGAAGTAATTGCTCAAAACCATCAGTGGTCAGAACTGCAACACGAGTTGCCGCATTCGCCAATTGCGTCCTTCGTTGCACACGAGTGTGCATTGCGCGGTCAGCACATCGAAAACCCTGCTGATGTTTTTGATGCTCTCGAAACTCCGCTGGAATTACAGAATTGGGAGCCCAACTACGAACTAGCCGTCTATCGCGACAACTCTGCAGAGTTTCCGTCGCCCGAACTTCCACCAACGTCAACAGGTCGTGTTGTAACTGCTGCTACTTCATCAGAGATAGCAATTGTTCAGGACAATGTTGTCGCAGATGCAGTGCACCAGCTCGTTGGTGCTTGGACAACGTCATCCAATGGAAAACTGCAGGTTGGTGCAGCACGCGGTGACGAAACTCATGCACTTGCATCTCTGAGCATTACATCGGCAACACCGCGCGCGCTTCAACCAACTCATGCTCTGTCATTATTGGCTTGGGCCGGCGCAAGTGGTGGCGCATTTGGTCGGCGTCGTGGTGCTGCCGCAGGGCGTGACAGTGCATGGTGGTTGCTTGGCGCACTCTCCGGGCGGGCAGATCAATGGCCTCTCAAAAACGATGAGATTGGCGACGTGCTGCATTCGTTGAAGTGGTGGTGGTTCGATGCAGACCAGAGCCCAACTGGCTGGCAACTGCAACTTGTGATCGTTGACGAGCAACGCGGTTTATCCTGGGCGATCAATGCTCGAGATTCGGTTGCTTGACAACTAGAGCACGACCTGTGTAACACTCAAAACGTGGACGATGTAATTCAAAAAAACTTAGATACGCGGTTTGATGAAATCGACAGGCGTTTCGATGCCATTGACCTTCAATTTGTCGAATTTCGTAACGATATGAACGAAGGTTTCAACCGAATTGAATACTTCCTCACCCATCACTGGACGAGCAATTTCAGTTTGATGATCGCCACCAACATCGCAGTCTTTGGCACTGTCATTGCCTCGCTGGCATTCCTCTCTAGCTACCTCAAATAGGTAGTTGCCCTAAAGCACTAGCCGCGTGATTTGAGCAGCTCGATGAGCTGTGGCAACACTTTGTGCACGTCGCCCACGATGCCAAGGTCTGCAACACCGAAGATCGGTGCTTCTTTGTCCTTGTTGATGGCAATGATGTTCTTTGAACCCTTCATGCCCACCATGTGCTGAGTTGCACCTGAGATGCCTGCTGCGATGTAGACAGTTGGCTTCACGACCTTGCCGGTCTGACCAACTTGGTAGCTGTAGGGAACCCAGCCGGCGTCGACGATTGCGCGCGATGCACCAGGTGCACCCTTGAGCAATGTTGCAAGCTCTTCAACAAGTGAATACTTGCCTGCTTCGCCCAAACCGCGACCACCTGAAACAACGATTGCTGCTTCGTCAAGCTTTGGACCACTGCTTGCCTCAACATGCACTGCCAAGACTTTTGCGCTGCCTGCAATACCAAGGTCAGGAATTGGTGCTGCAACAACTGGTGCTGCTGCTCCACCTGCCGACTCGGCAACGAAGCTCTTTGGACGGAACGACACCAAGTGTGGGCCGCTTCCTGTGAAGGCTGTGGCTACGAGTGAGTTACCACCAAAAATTGGTGTTGTTGCAATCACACCGTCTGCAGACTCTGCAATGTCGGTGTTGTTTGTGAGCACTGTGCGATCAAGCTTGACCGACAAACGGGACATGATGTCGCGACCTTCGTAGTTCTGCGGAAACATGATCACGTTTGGTGTGTCGCCGCCGTCAATGATGGCTTTCATTGCACCCGAAACTGCTGGGCCCGACAATTTGCCAGCCAAGTCTCCGGTTGCATACACCTTTGTTGCGCCGTGCTCGCCGAGAGCACCAGCGATTGCTGTTGCGTCACCACCCACGAATGCTGTTACTGATGCACCGATTGCGCGTGCCTTTGCAAGCAACTCGAGGGTGCCAGTTGTTGGCACATCACTGTTGGCTTGAGCGAATACCCAAATGTTGTTGATTGTCATGATGTTGTCCTCAAATCACTTTCAAGTTCTCAAGAAATACAACTATTTTTTCAAATGCTGTGCCGTCATCTTCAACGACATCACCGGCTTGACGTGCTTCGGCTTGCGTTACCGAAACAATTTTTTGTCCGGCACCGGCCCATCCAGTTGGTGTGACACCAAGGTCAGATGCAGTAAAAGTTTCTACTGGCTTTGACTTTGCAGCCATGATGCCTTTGAAGCTTGGGTAGCGAGGCTCGACCACACCAGCGGTAACGCTGATGAGTGCAGGCAGTTGACATTCGACTTCGTCATAACCTGCTTCGCTCTGGCGATTTACTTTCAAGGTTGTGCCAGACACTTCAACTTTTTTTGCAAACGTGATTGACGGCATGCCGAGCAACTCTGCAATTTGTTCTGGCACAGTGCCCGTGTATCCATCGGATGATTCGGTTGCGGCGATGATCAAGTCGACTGCACCCATCTTCTGAATTGCTGCTGCAAGAATTTTTGCTGTGGTCAACGCATCAGAACCCGCAAGTGCTGGATCGCTCACGAGAACACCCTTGGCTGCGCCCATTGCAAGCGCAGTGCGCATGCCGGACATTTCGCCGTTAGGCGCCATCGACACAACCATCACTTCGCCACTGCCTGCAGTGGTGACAAGTTGCAACGCCATCTCGACGCCGTAACCATCAGACTCATCCAAGATGAGTTTGCCGTCACGCTTGAGTGCGTTGGTGGCGCTATCGAGAGCACCTGGGGTGGCTGGGTCGGGAATTTGCTTGACGCATACGACGATGATCATGCCTCCATTGTTACCGATGCGTAAGGCTTTTACCCAACCCGAAACCACGGAATATGTGGCTGTGACACGAGTTACCGCAGGCACTGGTAAAATTTCTCTCTTGCGTATTCTGCTGATTGTCAACTCATTTGCCTCGTCGGTAACGCCCCGCAACACCGTGCTCGTGCATCAGCACTTGGCCAAGTACCACGATGTGCAGGTTGTCGAAACCAACGAGCGCGGTCACGCCACCCGTTTTGCCCAAGATGCAGCCGCCCATGGCCTCGACTGCGTGGTCGCATTTGGTGGCGATGGCACCTTGAACGAAGTAGCCACTGGCTTGGCTGACAGCAACACCGCGCTCGCCATGTTGCCGGGCGGATCGACAAATGTGTTTGTGCGCTCGCTTGGCATCGCCAACGAACCTATGGTTGCGCTCACTCAATTGACCACCGGCATTGAGCGCAACGAAATCGAGCGCGTCAGTCTTGGCAAAGCAAATGGTCGCTACTTTTGCTTTCACGCTGGAATCGGATATGACGCAGCAGTTGTCGAGCAAGTCGAGCGAAGGTCATCGCTCAAGAGACTTGTTGGTCAGCCGCTGTTTGCGTATGCCGCAATGCAGACATGGTTTGTCTCGTACAACCGCAAGTACCCGCACTTCACTCTCGACATTGACGGCCGACATATCCCCAACGCGTTCTTTACCGTGGTGCTCAACACCAACCCTTACACCTTCGTTGGCAAACACGCCATCAACTTGGCGCCTGCTGCTGCGCTAGAAAAGAAACTCACGGTTGTCACGTTTCGCAAGATGACAACACCGCTCTTGATGCGGGCAATGTACAGTGCGATACGTGGCGATGGAGTTCACACCTCGTCGGGCATTGATGTGGCAACCGATGTCGAAAAAGTTTCGTTAAGTTTTCCCGCGCCGTTTCCTTATCAACTCGACGGCGATTACTTGGGCGAGACAACTTCGCTTGAGATTGAGCACTGCCCTGCGGCGCTGTTGCTCGTGCGACCAACTGTTGATTTCTAGTGAGCGATTTCTAGTTATTGACTTTTAGCGATTACTTCAAGCGCCACGTCAGGCTTGTTCGTGCACAAGCCGTCAACACCCCATTCCAGCAGCTCGGTCATTCGCACAGGATTATCAATCGTCCAGGTGTTGACACTCAGGCCATGCAGGTGCATGGTCGTGATCACGTGCTGCGTGAGAGTTTTGACATAGGGGTGAAGCGCACTATGCCCGCTTGCTCGCAGGTCTGCAGCCACATTTTCGGCTCGTGCATCATCAACAGTCATGGTCAGCCATGCCGTTGGCAACTCTGGCCACAGTGCATGCACAGCGTCGATTGTTTCGCGCCTAAACGACGAGATCAGCCACTGATTTGGTGCGCCACGGCCGCGCAGCATCGCAACCATCTTGCCCGCCAGTATTTCGGCTGGATCAAAATCGGGCTCGCTCGCATCATTTTTGATCTCGATATTGACCCACATGCCTTCGCAGGCGTCCAACGCTTCTTCAAGCGTGCAAATATGATCTGGCAACTCATCCTTATCGAGCACGATAATCTGCCGACCGTTTGCAAGAACCGAATTGTGATGCACAATCATTTCGCCGCTCTTACATAAACGAACATCAAGCTCTACTGCGTGCGCGCCCATTGCTTTTGCTCGGCGAAATGCCAGCAGTGTATTTTCGGGTTCGACCGCGGATGCTCCGCGATGCGCAAGAACTTGAGGCGCACCTAATGAGTCATAGGGCTTCCAATAATTACCCACCAGACCGCAGGGTACAGCCACTAATGCAAAATACAAGTACAAATAAAAATAAAAAATAATTGCCAAGACTCTTGAAATTGCCCTCTGCCCTGCCTATCGTGACAACGTCTCACTGGCCTACTCAACGAAATCACAGGTGATCAACTTGTCAATACTTGCTACCAGTCTTGCTCTCGGATCCGCTGATTACTCGTGGCGCAACGAAGCGCTTTGTCGAGACACCGACCCAGAATTGTTCTTCCCAATTGGCACAACTGGCCAAGCTCTCTTGCAAATCAGTGAAGCAAAGAATGTTTGTTGCGAGTGCACCGTCAAGCGCGAGTGTCTAGAGTTCGCCATCGAGACCAACCAAGACTGCGGTATCTGGGGTGGTTTGTCAGAAGACGAGCGACGTGATGTTCGACGCAAAATGGCTGCAGAGCGTCGCGCAGCCCGCGCAACTGCCTAACCCCCACTTCACGTAAGATCACTTCTCGTGGTCTCTAGTGTGCGGAAGTATTGGATTCTCTGGTTCGTATTCCTAGCCGTACCAGGTTCAGGATTCCTGAGATTTGATGGCATTCCATTTAGTTCTAAAACCGAGTTTGCGGTTCTTGCAGTCTCTGTTGTCGGGGCACTACTGCCTGCCGTGCGCCTCACACTTAAAAAATTCGTGCAGGGAAGAGATGGTCTTAACGGACAGTTAGCAACACTGATACTTGCATGCGCCATCGTTGCCAAGCTCTTTACTTTTGTATTGCTACCACTCGGTGACGGATTCGAAGCGTGTTACCGAAGTATCTATGCGCCGCTGACTTCCGGTAAGTGTGAGAAGTCATTCGAAGCACCATTTCTGACTTACGACCTCATCAACGTGCAGGGCTCGATTACGCGAATGGAACCAACCATAGATTTTGGCTCACTGGTTTCCAAAATGAGTCTTATTGGCGCCTCTAAGACGTCATGGAAATTACCGTTCGCCAACGATTTTCCTCGACTATCCGCACCGTGGTTAGACAGACTTCCGTTCACCGCGCATTTTGGAACAATGGTAAGCGTCAAAGCACGGTCAGTGATCCCAATCGAATACATTGGCGAACTCAAGGTTGATGTTGATGGCAAGATTTACTCGGGAATCTCCTACAAAAGATTAGAGACTCTTTGGGTACCAGTTCAGGCTGGAAAAAATAGTTTACGAATCATCTACAAGTTCGCAGAAGACAACACATCCATAGTCCCCGACATTGCGCCCGTAATTCAGGGTCCGTGGGCCCACCTCTTTGTTGGTGAGCCGATTTCACTGAAAGATGCGCGATCAAATCTGCAAGTACACATTAAGGGCTGGGTCGTAAACTTGGAGCAAAAAAGCGCTCCGAAATTTGTGGAACTACGAAACGAATCGGGTGCACGGGTGGGCAGATTTGCGACATACGCGCGTCCTGACCTAGCTGGATTTTTTCCTGATCAGTCACTCTCAAATTCTGGATTTGATTTAGTGATTCTTGCCGACAGCCTTGCACCCGGAGTGACGAAATTGACTCTTGTAGATCCAGTCGGTGGCACTCCAATTGCAAATATCTCTCTAGATTTTGATCCTTCGTTAAGAAAACTTCAAGCAACACCTGTAATGATTGGAGAGGTTGGTCGAGGTAGCGCGTTTGATTCGACAATGACGCTATTAAAGAATCGTTCCCCACTCGCCCCCGGCAGAATGATTGAGCCGACTAAAATACAACAAGCACTTTTATTGCTCATTGACAGCCTCGTCATAGTGCTTCTCGCGGCGGTGAGT
>JAQCJO010000074.1 GCA_027592925.1 Actinomycetota bacterium
ACACTGTTACCTGGAACTACGACCAGATTCAGAGCCCATGGCATGTTGCCTTTACCCCTGGAACACGTGTTACCGATGTTGTGATTGACGACCAAGCAGTAATCCGCGACGGATTGCCAACTCGTGTTGATCTTCATGAAATCCGTGCCAAAGCACAAGAACAATCTGTACGACTTTTTGAAAGGTTGCAATAATGTCGCTCCCAACACAAGCGGTTAACCCACTCACCGGCAAAGCACGTGTTGCTATCTATCTGCAGGATGCCCATCGCATTCGCGAAGGCATGGAGTATGCGCAATACGCAGAATCCAAGGGCTTTGAAGCAGTGTGGCAAGCAGAGAGTCGGCTCGTTCGCGAAGCAACAGTGCCAATGGCCGCATTTGCATCGGTGACCAAAACCATCAAGGTCGGTTCGGGTGTTGTCGACTGTTGGAGCCGCAACCCTGCCCGACTTGCTGCAACATTTTCGACATTGGATGATCTCGCTCCTGGTCGCGTCATTCTCGGCATCGGTGCATGGTGGGACCCACTGGCACAGAAAGTAGGCATCTCGCGAGCCAAACCATTGCGTGCAATGCGCGAAATCGTGCTCAATGTGCGAGCACTACTCAACAACGAAACAGTGACCTTTGATGGCGAGTTCGTCAAGTTTGATGGCATCGAATTGGATTATGTCTACCAAGATCGCCGCGCCAAAGATGTGCCAATTTATATTGGAGCAACTGGCATGCAAATGATGGAGCTCACGGGCGAGATTGCAGACGGCGTCGTACTCAACTATCTCGTCTCCCCCGATTACAACAAGCAGGCAATTGAGGCGCTTACTAAGGGCGCCGATAAAGCTGGTCGCAAGATTGCCGACATTGACAGGCCACAATTGGTTGTGTGCAGCGTGCACGAAGATAGAAAGACTGCGCTCAATATGGCGCGCGAGATGGTAACGCAATACTTGGGTCAACAACCGCACATCATGAAAGCATCTGGAGTACCACAGAGTTTGCTCGACAAAGTTGGCGAAGTACTGACATGGCCAGCCACTCACGAGCAAGTAACTGCTGCGTCCAAGTTGGTCCCCGACGAGATCGTGCAAATGCTCACCGCAAGCGGCACACCTGCCGAAGCACGTGCAAGTGTCAAGCACTACATCGACAACGGTGCAACTTGCCCAATTTTGTATCCACTGGGTGACGTCAAAGCAATGATCGACACATTTTCAGATTGGGACGGCGTGAAGTGACCGTTGCTGTGCCGCTGTCGCTGATTGAGGCATTTGATGAATTGGCGCGTACCCCGGATGCACGACTCATCCAAGGCGGCACCGACCTCATGGTCGAGATCAACTTCAATCATGTCAAACCAGTTGATGTCATTGCACTGCGACGCATCAAAGAATTGCGCACCTGGCAGGTCAACAGCAATAACACCATCACTATTGGTTCTGGCGTCCCCTACCAGGAAATGGAAGTGGGGCAACTCAAAGAACTGCTGCCGGCTCTTGCAGAGGCAGCACGCACAGTTGGTTCACCACAGATCCGTGCCGCAGGAACACTTGGCGGCAATCTGGGCACCTGCTCGCCAGCAGGAGATGGACTGCCCGTACTTTTCGCACTCGATGCAATCGTGCATCTACAAAGCCTCAAGTCATCGCGAGATCTTTCTATTCACGAATTTATGCTCGGCGTCAAACGCAATGCCCGTCATACAAACGAGATCATCACTGGGGTCACGGTGCCGGTTCTTGATGGTTGGCAGGGTTACGCAAAAGTCGGAGTTCGAAACGCCATGGTGATTTCCGTGGCTTCAGCATGTCTGGCCGTTGACAAGAAAAACAATTCTGTACGTATTGCGCTCGGTGCTGTTGGCCCGACGATCATTCGCTGTCGCGATGCTGAATCATGGCTTGTGCAACAACTGGATCTCACGTCCGCAACAAGCATTGACACAACCATTGCTCAAGAATTTGGACGACGAGTGGCCCTCGAATCAAAACCGATCGACGATCACCGCTCCACTGCCGAATACCGGCGCCATGCCGTAGGAGTGCTTGCTCAACGACTGATCACGAGGGCATACACATCATGAGCGAATCAATTGGTAACGAGATGTACACACTTCGCATCAATGGCCAAGACCGCCCTGTGGTCGACGCTTGGGTTGGCGAGAGTTTGCTCTACGTACTGCGTGAACGTCTTGAATTACCCGGTGCAAAAGGAGCATGTGAACAAGGTGAATGCGGAAGCTGCACTGTGCTCATGGACGGCGATGCAGTGTGTTCGTGTCTTGTGATGGCCGCAACAGCGGTTGGTGCCGAAATCGTGACCGTTGAAGGTTTGATCGAGAAGGATCCATCGATGGCGGCAACTGCTGAAGTGATTGCCAGTCAAATTACTGACGTGCAACAAGCGTTCATCACAGAAGGTGGCGTGCAATGCGGATTTTGCACACCTGGTCTCATCGTTGCAGTGCATCATTTGCTCGACAAAAATCCTGATCCGACTGAATTACAAGTCAAAGAATCAATCTCGGGCAACATCTGTCGTTGCACTGGGTATGGTCGCATCTTTGCTGCTGTTGAAGCAGTTGTTCAAGTACGTAAGGCATCCAGATGAGCACCGTCAAACAAGACACACGTCTTCGCGACATACTTGGCACGAGTGCCCTACGCCCAGACGGTGTAGCCAAAGTGATGGGCTCATTTTCGTTTTCTTCTGATATGTGGGCAGAAAACATGTTGTGGGGTGCAACCCTGAGGTCTCCTCACCCATATGCCCGAATCATTTCTATCGACACGACTGCTGCGCTTCTCATCAGTGGCGTCTCAGCAGTCATCACCGCACAAGATGTTCCGGGCAAAGCAACATATGGGTTAATTTCTGCTGACCAACCAGTCTTTGCATCCGAGTTCGTTCGCTACATGGGTGAACCGGTAGCCGCGATTGCAGCCGATCATCCAGAGACATGTCGGCGTGCTCTCGCTGCAATCATCGTCAATTACGAAGTACTCGCACCAGTCGTAGACCCAGAATTAGCAATGCTTGCAACCACAGAACAGATTCATCCCGACGGCAATCTCATCCGCCACCAAAAAATTATTTGTGGAGATCCACAGATCTCGGGCGATATCACGGTTGAGGGCCACTATACGATCGGCATGCAAGATCAAGCCTTCTTGGGTCTCGAAGCAGCGATGGCTTTCCCCGATTCGGGTGGCAAAGGTGTCGAGTTGCACATTGCAACACAGTGGTTACACGAAGACCGTGGCCAAATTGCTGCATGCCTCAAACTGCCAGAGGACAATGTTCGTTTGGTACTTGGTGGTGTCGGTGGAGCCTTCGGGGCACGCGAAGACATCAGTTTGCAAGTGCACTGCTGTTTGCTCGCGTTGCATACCGGTCGACCAATCAAGATGCAGTACAGCCGCGAAGAAAGTTTTTTCGGACACGTGCATCGTCACCCAGCGAAGATCTGGATGAAACATCACGCGACAAAAGAAGGCAAGATCGTCAAAGTTGAGTCGAGAATGGTATTTGATGGCGGTGCATACACCAGCACGTCACCAGCCGTACTCATAAATGGCATCACGCATACCCAGGGGCCATACCAATGCGATAACGCTGTAGTCGACGGATATGCGGTGCGTACCAACAACCCTCCATGCGGTGCGATGCGCGGCTTTGGTGTTGTGCAAGCGTGTTTTGCTCACGAAAGTCAAATGGACAAGCTGGCTCAAGCATGTGGACTGTCGCCCGTCGAAGTTCGACTCATCAATGCAATGCACACCGGCGACAAATTGATTACTGGCCAAGCCATGGAGAGCGTTGCGCCCGTCGAGCGTTGCATCCGAGAAACAGACGCCATACCAATGCCTGAACCATTGGCAGCAAATGCCAATGTGCTTGAGTTTCCTGGTGGCAGCGGTCGCACTGCAGACAGACAGAACATTGTTCGCGGTATCGGCTGGGGTGTGTCAATGAAAAACTTGATGTACTCCGAAGGATTCGACGACTATGCAACTGCCAGGTGCACGTTGTCCAACGGCATTGCCTCACTCAAGTTTGCAACATCAGAAGTAGGACAAGGTTTCGTTACTCTCGCTCCCCAAATCGCTCGCAGCGTGCTGGGTGTCGACGACGTCGTGTTCGAAACATCCGACACGCAAATTGGCTCTGCTGGCTCAACATCAGCATCTCGACAGACATGGATGAGCGGTGGTGCTGTCGACGGAGCATGCAGATTGGTTCGCGAACGTCTCTTTGAGCATGTTGGCGAGTTGCACAACATTGATCCAATCCGACTCATGATTGAACATACAGACGTGATCGACACCATCGGCACATTTCGCATCAGTGTTACGGAAGCAACGCAAGGCATTACGTTGTCCGAAACCTTTGAGCATCACCACCGCAAAACAGAAGACCTCGACGCCAATGGTCAGGGCAACTGCCACGTTGCATTTGCTTTTGTTGCCCACCGTGCTGTTGTCGATGTGGATATCGAGCTCGGCCTCGTCAAGGTGGTGCAAATCGCCACTGCGCAAGACGTGGGTCGGGTACTCAATCCCCTCTCGGCAATTGGTCAGATCGAGGGTGGCATTGCTCAGGGTCTCGGTCTTGCGGTGATGGAAGAAATCATTATGGACAACGGCCGAGTGAAAAACCCAAGCTTCACCGACTATCTCTTGCCTACAGCGCTTGATGCTCCAAGCGTCGTAGCGATCATGATCGAAGAGCCAGAACCTCAGGCGCCACTCGGCGCCAAAGGTATAGGCGAACCACCATGCATTTCAGTTACACCGGCAATCGTTGCGGCAATTCGCGCGGCAACGGGTAAGGCACTCAGCAGAGTGCCCGTACGTCCGCAAGATATTTGCTTGTGACCTACTCGGGCTGAGGGCCTGCGCCGATGAGCGCAAGTGTGTGCACCGTACCAATGGAGCCCGGTCGTGGAGACTGTGCTGGCACTGATGTGTCTACGAACTGAGGATCGACGAATACAACATCAAACGGCATGTTCTTTGTCAACTGTGTTGTTGACCTGCGAATTGATTTGTCTACAAACGAAATGACAACACCTTTTTCGCCGGCGCGACCAGTACGGCCCGAACGGTGAATGTAGTCTTTCGGATCTTCTGGCAAGTCGAAGTGGACAACGACTGGCACGGCGTCGATGTGAATACCGCGAGCCGCGACATCGGTTGCAACCATCACTGTTGCTTTGCCACGACGAAACTGCTCAAGCGCACGCTCGCGTTGAGCCTGGCTGCGATTGCCGTGAATGACACACGTCTCCACGCCTAATGACTCGAGATTGCCGGCCAAGCGGTCTGAACCATGCTTGGTGCGACAGAACACGATGGCGCGTTCGTAATGATTAGCAATTTCGGAAACCATGCGCGTGCGCTCGTCACGGTTGACGTTCCAAAACAAATGCTCGATCTCTCCACCATTTTCAGCAGCAGCCACTTGATGCTTTTTAGGATCGCGCTGAAATTCGCGGATCAGATTGTCGACATCGCCATCAAGGGTTGCTGAGAACAACAGTGTCTGGCGCCCGCCAGGGATGGTGCGCATGATGCGCTTAACGGCTGGCATAAAGCCCATGTCGGCCATGCGGTCTGCTTCGTCGATCACGACGATTGC
>JAQCJO010000013.1 GCA_027592925.1 Actinomycetota bacterium
TCCCATCGAATCGGGTGGCACGGGGTGGCTGATCAAGAAGCCTTGAGCCTTTGAACATTTCATCTCCGCAAGTATTTGCAACTGCTGCACGCTCTCGATGCCCTCTGCAACCATGTCGAGGCCAAGCGAGTCGCCCATTGCAATAATTGTGCGCACGAGTGAGCGAGCACTTCCGTCCTGCGCAACGCCGCTCACAAACGATTTATCGATCTTGAGGCGTTGAATTGGAAACTTCTGCAAAAGCGAAAGGCTTGAATAGCCAGTTCCAAAGTCGTCGATGGCAATACGAACGCCTAAATCGCACAATGCATTAAGTGCGTCGAGAGCCTGCTCGGGTTGAGAGATCATGACGCTCTCGGTCATCTCGAGCCACAATTGTTCTGGTGGCACGTGCGCTCGTAACAACGCTTCATTAACCACTGCCACAAAGTTTGGGTCGTGCAATTGTCGGGGCGACACATTGACCGACATGGTTGCATCACTGCGACAAATGCCCTGTGTTATCCACCCGCGTAGATGTGTGAGCGCCTCGAGAAGTGCCCATGCGCCAAGGGGAACGATGGTTCCGGTTTCTTCGGCGATGGGTATGAACTCGGCTGGTGAAATCATCGTGCCGTCGTCGCGTTGCCAGCGCATCAGCGCTTCGAAACCCACAACATCACCCATATCGATATCAACGATGGGCTGATGCACGAGACGCAATTCGCGGCGCTCCAGTGCCCGGTAGAGCGCAGTCTCGATCGCAAGTCTTTGAGTGACACGCTCGAGCATTGACTCGTCAAACACGGCAACGCAATTGCGTCCAGCATCTTTAGCGCGGTACATGGCAGTGTCAGCATGGCGCAAAAGGTCATCGGCTGTTGACGTAATGGATGGGTGATATGACGAGACGCCGATGGATGCAGATACAAATACATCTCCCTGACGAAGAGAAAGTGGTTCGTGGAAACTTTCGAGCACTTTGTCAGCAAGTTGCATCGCATCACTTGAATCTTGGGTGTCTGGATCGAGCACAACAAATTCGTCGCCAGAGATGCGACCAACCACGCATCGATGGGGAAGGGCATTGCGCAACCGCTTTGCAACTGCAATGAGAACTGCATCGCCAGCTTGGTGCCCGAGGGAGTCATTGATGTTTTTAAAACGATCAACATCGATGAATAAAACGGTCGGCTTTCGTCCTTCTGTCCAAGCGGTAAGAAGTGAATTGTTGACGAATGTAAGCATCAGACTGCGGTTTGGCAAACCAGTGAGTGCATCGGTTTGCGCTGAATCAATGAGTTTGTGCTGTGTCGCGGCATTTGCGCGCACTGAATGAATGACACGTGATGTCACGGCTGCCGTGAGGACAAATATTGAGATCGTTTGCACAACACGATCTGTTGAGTCGACTGGATTGGTAAGCGCGAGTACGACTACGGGCAAGATCAGTGCTGCAGTAGTGACGATCAGTCTGCCCATGAGTGGACGCTGGGCCAGGATTGGTCCGCGTTCGGTGAGCGAAGAAATGGATGGATGAATGAATGCGGCCGAAGCGAGAAATAGTCCCAAAATATAAGCAGTGGAAGATTGAGTAGAGGTGATGTTGATACGGCCAGCATCGTTTGCTGCATACAAGAAATCTCCAAGCAACGTACAGGTGATCGCACCAGCAACGAGCCAGACAGATGCGCTGCGAGTTGAGTCGCCAAACAACAGCGTTGCAAGTGTGAACAACACAATTGCGCTCATGCCAAGCGTTGAGCCCTGAATTACAGAGATCAATGGCGTGATGCTCTGCGTGCCGATCGTCGGTTGCAACAACACTGTCCAGATAAAGAACCATGCACCAAGTGCAACGATAAGTCCGTCAGCCAACACCGAAAGTGGGTCGCTACCCAATCGACTGCTGACGATGAAAAGCAATCCACCTGCGAGCAGAAGTTGCACAACAAGGAAGAGTGATTCGGGAATTGCTTGCAGGCTTGGTTGAGTAGTAAATGTGCCGTCAAAAATTTGCGCAACAGATGAACAAACAACGATCAACAATAAGGTCGGCCAAATCGCACGATTGGGCTTGGTAACACGCACAGCAAACACAAGGGTTACTGCAAGTTGCACAGTTGCAATGAGATAGAGCTTGTTGCTCAGGTTGACAGAATTGACCAATGAATTGATGATGGCCAGGACAATCCCGACACCGATCAGACCCAATGAAATTCGTGCAATGGGCGCGGCTTTCACTGGCAAAACGGTACTACATCCCGATTTTGTGTGTATGGATGGGTTATGCTTGGAGCAGGCGGAGGAGTTGAGACGTTGCTTTGCGTCGTCTCATATCACCCTCAAAAGTTTGTTTATAAAGGACCCGCCCAAATGTTTGTGACTCGTCACTCGCCAGTGACCGACCCAACGTTGAAAGATCAGCTGTGGACGCTGTATTCGCGCGCGTACCTTCGCACTGCCGAAGATTCGGTGACGCACGAGATGTTGGACCGTCTGGAGTTAAACGATCAACTCACCGACCCAACCAATCGTGCTTGGGTGGTGTGGGAAGACTCGATGCCGGTAGCCATGACACTTGTAGCCACCGATGTGAAGAGAACACGTTGGCTGAGTGAGCAGTACTTTAAACGCAATTTTCCAGAGAAGTTTAAGGCTGGACTCGTGCACTATGTGGTGTGGGCTGTTGTCGACCCAAGTTATGTTGTGCGCGGTGCGAGCATTTTTATGGCACGACAAGCGATGGCGGTAGAAGCTCGCGAGGGTGCACTGCTGGTCTTTGACATGCCGGAAGATAATCAACCAAATGCGGTTGGCGGCGCTGCCGAGTTGATGCGACGGATGGCGCGCATGGTTGGAGAAGCACAATTGCTGCCCCTTACCGTGCAGCGGTATTACGCCCTCGACTTTCAGTCTGCCCACGCTCATGAAGCATTGGATTCGCATGATCAGGATGCGTTACAGGCGATGGCAGCACAACAAAACCGATAGTTCACGATTTACGCTAGATTTACAGTGTTATGAATCTGATTTGCAGCCGCTCTGCATGAACCTTCGATGAGCGTATCCAACCTGTCTGTATCAACCGTTTCGTTCGTTGTTGCTGGCGCGCACTTGATGTCGGGGTTACTTGGCGAGCGCGATGAGCACTTACGTTATATCGAAGATGAGTTTCCAAGTTGCGCCATTCATGTTCGTGGTAACGAGATCTCTATAAGCGGTGCTGATGCGGCGCTAGTAAGCAAGCTGTTTGAAGAACTCACAGAACTTCTGCAACGTGGCGAGAACCTCGACCGATCAGTCGTCATTCGCTCAATTGTGATGGTGCGGGCGAACCAAAGCCCAAGTCGTATTTTGACCGAAGAGATTTTGCGCACGAGTGGCGGTCGGGTCATTCGCGCAAAGACTGCAGGGCAGCGTCGATATGTCGAGGCCATTCGCGACAATGTCGTGACGTTTGGAATTGGGCCGGCTGGCACTGGGAAAAGTTGGCTCGCTGTGGCGATGGCAGTCGAAGCATTGCAGATGAAGCGAGTGCAGCGAATAATTCTTACGCGACCGGCTGTTGAGGCTGGCGAGCGCTTAGGTTTTTTGCCAGGCGATCTTGCGGCCAAAATTGATCCATACCTCCGCCCGTTGTATGACGCAATGCATGACATGGTTGGCGCAGAGCAGGCAAAGTTGTTTTTAGAACGTCAAGTTGTTGAAGTCGCTCCATTGGCATTTATGCGTGGACGCACGCTCAATAACAGTTTTGTAATTTTGGATGAAGCGCAAAATACTACGCCCGAGCAGATGAAGATGTTTTTGACACGAATTGGTTTTGGAACAAAAGTTGTGGTCACTGGTGACACAACACAGGTCGACGTGCCGGACGGCCGCAGTGGGCTCTTGGGTCTTGAGCGCGTGTTGACAGATATCCCAGACTTAGCCTTTGTCCATTTGGATGCAACCGATGTGGTGCGTCACCGAATTGTTGCCGACATTGTTGCGGCATACGAAAGTGTGACGAATGCTCGAATCAATTCTGATACAAGTTGGAAAAAGCGCGATGGCTGAGACTCGTCCAGGCTTGTCGAAACCACGCCGCACAGGTGGAGACGGAAACCCTGAAGTTTTCTGTGCGGATGAGCAAGTTGCTGTAGAAGTTGATCTCGGTAGGTGGCAGACATTGGCCTTGGATGTGCTTGAAGCAGAAGGTGTGCGTGGTGCTGCCGAACTGACGGTGGTGTTTGTGGATGAAGGAACTATGCAGCAACTCAATGCTCAATACATGGGCAACAACTATGCAACCGATGTATTGGCCTTCCCCCTAGACGCAGTAGAAGCAACGCGTACACCCGGACCAGGTGCGCTGACAAAAGGGCCAGACAAGAATGAATTTGATATTGCCGATTTGCCATTGCTGCTCGGCGACGTAGTGATTTGCCCAACTGTGGCAGTGAAGCAGGCACCTCTTCATGCAGGAAACGAAGACGATGAGATGGCGTTGCTGTTGGTGCACGGAATTTTGCACGTGCTCGGCAATGATCACGACACGCCTGATACGGCAGTTGCGATGCAGGCTCTTGAACGCAAACATCTCGAGTTATTTCACTGGCACGCCACTGCGCCTACCAATTTTCGTCATGTACCCGAGGTACAGCAATGAGCGCAATACTCGCTAAGGCACCGTCGACTATGGATCTTTGGATGATGCTGGTGATTGTGGTGCTGTTGTTTGTGTTGATCTTTTTGTCGCTTGCCGAAATGAGCATGTCACAAATGACAAAGCCGCGCGCAGCAGCGCTTGCCGAAAAGGGCGTTAAATCTGGAAAAGCACTTGTGCGCTTGGCTGCTCAACCAGCCATGTGGGCCAACCCATTGTTGCTCCTCATTAATGTCTCGCAAACCGTGCAGGCAACACTCACGGGCATTGTTGCCAACGACTTGTTCGGCCCAGCGGGTGTAGCGGTTGGCGTTTCACTCAACGTCGTCTTGTTCTTTGTGCTCGCCGAGGCAGTACCAAAAACGTATGCACTGCTCAACCCGATTAAGGGAGCAACGATTACTGCGAGACCAACCGAATTTATTGTTCGCTTCTGGCCACTGCGTATTGCGTCAGGATTGCTCATTCGTCTTACGAATGTCATCGTGAAGGGTGAGGGTCTTGCGCAAGGACCATTTATTGGCGAGCAGGAATTTTTGGGGATTGTTGAAGCAGCCGCTCACGACAGCGTGATCGAGCATGAAGAGCGCGAGCTCATTGAATCTGTTATTGAGTTTGGCGACACAATGGTGCGAGAGATCATGGTTCCACGACACGACGTGGTGTATCTTGAGGATGATCTGACAGTGACTGTGGCTCTTGACAAAGTAGTTATTGAAGGATTTAGTCGTCTGCCGGTGTTTAGAAAAGACGACGATGACGTGGATGATGTTGTTGGCATTGTGTATGTAAAAGATTTGGTGATAGCAGAGCGCTCAGGCAAGGGCACGAATATTTTGCGTGATTTGGTTCGCACAGTCGAGGTGGTGCCAGAAACAAAACTCGTTGCAGACTTAATGCGCGGAATGCAAGCCAAGAAGTTTCACATGGTGATCGTTGCCGACGAATATGGAACCGTAACTGGGCTTGCAACATTGGAAGATTGTTTGGAAGAGCTAGTTGGCGAGATTGTGGATGAACACGACGAAGAGGACGATTCGTTGCGGTTATTGCCCAATGGCGACTTGCTTGTAGACGGATCGATGTCAATTGGTCGCTTGAACGATGAGATCTCCACAAATATCCCTGAAACCGAATATGACACCATCGGCGGCTTTATCTTTGGAATGCTCGGTCGCGTGCCTGCTGTAGGTGACTCTGTCGTGCATCAGGGATGGAAGTTTTCGACCGAAGAGTTGGACGGACGACGAGTGCAGAAGGTGCGGGTGAGCACTATTACTGAATGACGGCTATTGTCGCCGTCATGGAAATATCACTAGAAGGCAAAGTTGCGCTGGTAACGGGTGCATCGCGAGGTATAGGCAAAGCAATAGCGAAGTCATATGTAGAGGCTGGCGCGAAAGTGATGTTGATGTCGCGCAAGGAAGATGTATTGCGCTCGGCGGCCGATGAGATTGGTGGAGACACAGCAATTTTTGCCGGCAACGCAGGCGACATTGAAACTGCGCAGGCATGTGTTGCAGCGACGATCAAAAAGTTTGGAAAGATCGACATCTTTGTTAATAATGCAGCAACTAATCCGTATGCAGGCCCAACATTGGGCATTGATCCCGCACGGTATGACAAAACATTTCAGGTCAACCTCCGCGGTCCTTTGTTTTGGTGTCAGGCAGTTTGGGAAGCATGGATGATTGATCACCCCGGAGTAATCATCAATATTGCATCTGTTGGGGGGTTGCGTGCTGAAGGAAATCTCGGTGTGTACAACCTGACAAAGGCAGCCCTTATCCATTTGACAAAGCAACTTGCTGGAGAACTTGGCCTAACTCGAGTGGTGGGTATTGCGCCTGGATTAGTACAAACCGATTTTGCACAAATGTTGGTTGATAATTTTGGCGATGCACTTGCCAAACGTCTGCCCACAAAACGACTTGGAGTGCCTCAAGACATTGCAAACCTTGCAACATTTTTGGCGTCAGATCTTGCAAGTTGGATGACTGGCGAAACCTATTTGATCGACGGTGGCGCAGGAGTTTCTTCCGGCGGCATGTAGTTGTTTAAGTGTTGAGGCTTGGCAGTGCTTGCACGTCGACTTTTCCGAGACTCGTGCGCGGAATCTCTGCAAGAACAACTATCTGTTGCGGAGCGCAAAAAGCAGGAAGAGTTTGTTTGACATGTTCGCGTAGATCGGACAACAACTTCACTTCTGATGTCTGAGCCGCATCATTGAGCACAACGTAAGCAACGACTCGCTGACCCCATGTTGTGTCTGGCATGCCGCGCACAACAACTTGATTGACGATTGGATGCGAAGCGAGTGAATTCTCCACTACTGAAGGCCAAACATTCTCGCCTCCAGTAATGATCAAGTCTGTTTGCCTTCCATGAACAGACAACTTGCCGTTGTCATCAATCTCACCTATGTCGCCCGTTGCGTACCAGCCGTCATCTGTCGAGATGGTTTGATCATCGCGATATGCACGCATCAGCATTGGGCATCGAAGAAAAATTTCGCCGTCAACGATCTGGATCTCGACGTTGTCGAGTGGCTGTCCGTTGTACACAACGCCACCGCCAGTTTCGGTCATTCCATACGTTGTGATCACATTGCTTGGCAAATTGTCTGGTGCGCTACTTCCACCAAGCAAGATGGTTCGAAACAGGGAAGTGTCGATGCGTGAAAGTGCTGTTGCCACGAGCGAAGTATGCGTAAATCCATCTTTTAGCGCTTGTTCTACGGCTGCCGCATTAAAGGCAGGATGAAGAGTAAGTGCTGCTCCTGTGTGCAGAGCACGAGATATGACCGAAAAGCCACCAACGTGGGAAACGGGAATGCAAACAAGCCAGTGATCATCTGCGGTGAGTTGCAGTCGTGTCGCACTTGCTTGTGCGCCAGCGAGTATTGACGAATGAGTGTGGATGATGCCCTTTGGTGCGCCTGTTGAGCCGCTCGATGCGATAACAAGAGCGTCACCGTCCTGCATCGGACGACCATTTGGCAATGATGAAGCAGTGAAACTGGCATCGATGACTTCTGAGGGGGCCATTGTGTCCATAAGCATCTTTTTGCTGGCCAATGGAAGGCGCTGATCAATAGGCAAAATGGCGTCGCCATTAGACCACGCGCGCTGCACCAGATCGACAAACGTTTTACTGGCTGGCATGTCAAGAGCGATGAGACGAGCCACTACAACAGGATAGGGCGGTCAACTAAAGGGTCATCTGATGTCAATGGCAAGCATGGAACACTGGTGTAATGACAAATGCACAGCCAACTGGTGTACAGATATGGATTCTTGGAGCCCGATTGCGCACGCTGCCCGCGGCGATTATGCCCGTGATGGTGGGAAGCGCGTGTGCTGGAGCATTTGAAGGTGCTGGCACCAAGAGATGGACGTTTGCGCTGTTGGCTTTGGTGGTCAGTCTTGCATTGCAAGTTGGTGTCAATTATGCAAACGATTATTCGGATGGTGTGCGTGGCACTGATGAAAAGCGAGTTGGGCCATTGCGCTTAGTTGGTTCGGGTCTTGTGGCTCCTGAAGTTGTGAAGCGCGCAGCCTTCATCGCTTTTGGTGTGGCGGCAGTAGCTGGATTAATCATTGCACTTGCAACTTCGTTGTGGTTGGTCGTCGTTGGTGTGGCTTGTATCGGCGCAGGATGGTTGTACACAGGAGGACCAAAACCTTATGGCTACATGGGACTTGGTGAACTCTTCGTCTTTGTGTTTTTTGGATTAGTCGCCACATGTGGAACGATGTTTGCTATCACTCAGCACATCACACTGTTGTGCGTTTACGCATCTGTAGCAGTGGGTTGTTTGGCAGTCGCACTACTCGTTATCAACAATTTGCGAGACATACCTGGTGACACCGAAGTTGGCAAAGTAACTCTGGCTGTGCGATTGGGGGACAAGAAAACGCGGATTTTGTACAACCTGTTGTTTGTGGCGTGCGGCGCAGCGATTGTGCTGTGTGCATTGTCTCGACGCGGAGCAATTGTCGGGCTGCTTGGGCTCGTGGTCGCTGTTCCTGCAATCCGGATAGTGCGAAGTGGCGCGAGCGGACGCGAACTGATAGCCGTGTTGGCGACTACCGGTAAAACACAAATGGCAACTGGGTTGTTGTTGTCATTGGGGTTGTTGCTCTAAAGGGTTGCGAGCCAGTTGCACACGATCTGTGCTGTTGTTCGCGGCTGCTCAAGATGAACGCTGTGGCCAGCATCTTGCACAATGTGAAGAGTGGCATTTGAGCCAATAAGTTCGTACATGCGTCGTGCATGTTGACAAAACGCCTCATCATGTGCGCCTGCTATGAGCAATACGGGCATCGCAAGTGTTGGCAATGTGTCCCACAAACTTTGTTGAGTACCCGTGCCACACATGCGCAAGCTGGTCGCAAGAGAGGGCGCCGAATTTGCGCAGCGCTCGGTGATGTCCTGCGGGTCGTCGGGGAGTAATGCAAACATGGGCTTTGCTAGCCATTCGGCAATGAACTGCTGCGTGCCAACTTGTTCAACGTGATCTGCAAGATCATTGTCGGCTTCTTGGCGGTGCTGGCGCTGTGTCGGATCGATAATGCCAGCAGTGCCACTGATCAGTACGAGACCTTGAACTTCTGCGGGGTGTTGAAGAGCGGTATGAAGACAGATGCGAGCGCCCATGCTGTAGCCCAGGTAGAACGCTTGACCGCATGTTTCGACCAATGCATCGGCGGCACCAGACACATCTGTTGCAATGTGCTGCGACTCGCCATGCAGTGGCGCATCTACAGCGATTGCCGAAAACTCTTTTGACAAAGCACTCATCTCATTGATGAGACCATGCATCGAACGTCTGGTTTGTGTAAATCCGTGGAGCAACGCGATCTTGTGTGCGGCGCTTTGGTTGGCTAGTTGGTCGTGCGCGAGTCTCATGACTCTGTGCGTTCGCTGAGGCGTTGAATTACTCGCTCAAACATCTCTACGTCTTGTGCGCCAGGCACAGACCACTGATCGTTGAAGATAAATGTAGGCACCGCAGTAATGCCATTTTCAGCAGCCATCTGCAACGACTCCTGTACGTCATAGACGCATTCGTCGCTGAGCAAAAATTGTGTTGCTTTGTCTTGGGGTATGCCAACTTGTCTTGCGCACTTTGAAAGCACATCTACATTTGCGATGTCATCACCATCAGTGAAGTATGACTGCATGATTCGCTCTTTGAGCTTTGCCTGCACTTCGTTGCCGTAGTCGCGCTCAGCCATGACAAGAAGTCGATGGGCCATCAGAGTGTTGGCGCGCAGTGCGATGTCCATGTTGAAGACGATGCCGTCCTGAGAAGCGATGTGTGTCACATGCGCAAGAATCTGTTGAGCCTTTTCGGCGCCACCAAACTTTTTTGCGTAGGCCTCGGCTACTGGCATTGACTGCCCAATGGGGGCTGTGGGGTCTAACTGATATGGCTTGTAGGAGATGTCGAGATCAACCTCAACCCCGCGGGCCCGGAGGTTGGCCACTGCCGTATCCAGTCTGCGTTTTCCGATGTAACACCATGGGCAGACCACGTCAGAGAAGATAATGACGCGCATAGGTGCCACGATAGAGGAGATGACGAGTAGTTCTGCAATCACGGCGACCTTTTGCGCCACGCTCGTGGACGAGTGGATTCGATGCGGGGTTGAGCACGCGGTGGTTGCACCGGGCTCGAGAAGCACCCCGATGGCTTTGGCAATAGCCGCCCGAAGTGAGTTGCAGTTGCATGTTTTTCACGATGAGCGATCGGCATCGTTCGCTGCACTGGGAATTGGATTGTCGAGCAAGAGTGGCAAATTGATGCCAGCAATACTGTTGTGCACATCTGGAACTGCAGCAGTCGAATTTCATGCAGCAGTTGTGGAAGCGCATTATGCATCAGTGCCGATGTTGGTATGCACCGCCGATCGACCACCGGAGTTGCAGGGTGTTGGTGCTGCCCAAACAATCGATCAACAAAATCTGTATGGCGCTTCCACGCGACTGTTTGTCGATGCTGGAATTGCCGACGACACAGGGCGAGACAACTGGCGACAATTGGCCCAAGAGGTCTTGAGTGCAGCCGTGCAAACAGATGCTGGTCCAGTGCACCTCAACCTGCCGTTTAGGGAGCCGCTCGTTGGCGTTGCTGAAGAGTTGCCTGCTGATATCGGTTCACGAGTTAAAAATTTGATTGATGATCCACAAACAATTCCCCAAGCCCTCATACAGAAGTTGTCTGCAATATGCGTCGAGGAAAAGGGCGTCATCGTCGCAGGCAATGGCATCGACAATCCGCAAATGGTTTTAGATCTGGCTCACCGATTGCAATGGCCAGTCTTTGCCGACAGTCGCAGTGGTTGTCGAGTTGATGTTGGTGATGCTCACGGCGCAATTGTTGTGAGCAACGCCGATATTTTGTTGCGAGATTCCGAGACGGCGGCTGCGTGTAGTCCGCAAGTTGTGTTGCGTTTCGGGGAGCCTCCTGTTTCGAAAGTTGTAAATGCCTGGTTGCGTGAGAGCAAGTGCACGTACGTGGCAGTGAGCGAGACACTGCAACTCATTGATCCAGACAGAATCGTCGTTGAGCATGTTGTGGCAAAAGCATCTCACCTGTGTGAAAGCCTGAATGTGCTCGTGCAAAAGAAGCCTGCAACCCCGTGGGTAACAAACTGGGCAAAGATGCAAGCAACGTGCAGTTTGATTCTTGGCTCGATGTGCAACGACTCGAGTGCATTGACAGAACCTTTGGTGGCGAGAGCGCTCGTAGAGGCAATGCCGCAGGATTCAAATCTTGTTCTGTCTTCGAGCATGCCGGTGCGTGATGTGGAATGGTTTAGTGCTCCACGCGTTGGCGTACGAGTACTTGCTAACCGCGGCGTCAATGGCATCGATGGTGTGGTGTCGACGGCAGTTGGAGTTGCAGCGGAAAGTGGCAAATTCACTGCGCTGTTAATTGGCGATATTGCGTTGTTGCACGACACGAATGGCTTGCTCAACTTGATGCAACGCGCAGTTGATCTCAAGATTGTGGTTGTAGACAACAAGGGCGGTGGAATATTTAGCTTTTTGGCTCAGGCGGCCACTTTGGACCCACAAAGATTTGAGCAACTATTTGGCACCCCGCACAATGTAGACATTGGACAATTGGTGCAAGCACATGGACTACCCACTACAACGGTAGGAACGGTTGCTCAATTGAAGGGCGCCATTGCTCAAAAGGGCTCGTGTGTGATCATCATCAATACTGCCCGCCAACAAAATGTTGTTGATCATGATGCGGTCTATGCCGCAGTAGCCAAGGCGCTTAAGGTCGAATAATTGCTGCAAGCATGGCTTGCAACTTTGCTTGCGTTTCGGCAAGTTCTGCAAGTGGTTCACTGTCGGCAACAATTCCGCCTCCTGCAAACAATCGTGCGGTCATGTTGTTATTTGAATACTCGGCACAGCGAATAGCAACAGCCCAAACACCGTTGCCTTGGGCGTCAAACCAGCCAACCGCTCCGCCATAACGTCCGCGAGACATGCCTTCAACATCGGAAATGAGTTTGAGGGCTTTGTCGCGGGGGTGACCACCAAGTGCGGGGGTAGGCGAGAGCGCATAGACGGCATCGAGCACGTGAAGAAATGGTTCGGAAAGTTTTCCCAACATATGCGTGCCGAGATGTTGCACGTTGGCGACCGCAACAATGCTTGCTTCGGGTTCCCAGTCGAGGTATGAGCACCAAGGCAGCAATGTGTCATGAACTGCATCGATGACGATGCGATGCTCAATTTGGTTCTTTGTCGACGCAAGGAGCGAAGTCGCTAGCTGGGCATCGGTAGTCGGATCGCCTGTTCGTGGTGCGGTTCCGGCCAAAGGATGGCTTGAAACTTCTCCAAAGAGGATTGAGACGAGCAATTCGGGCGACGCACCAACAAATCCATCTACAGAAAATTGATAACTTGAGCCAAAAGAGTTGCGTAGACGAAGAAGAACCGAGTGGATATCAATTGGTTGACTGCTCGAAACAAATACGTCACGTGCAATGACCGCTTTGGTGATGGCGCCATTGCGCACTGCGTCACGAGCGGCAGTTATTGCATGTAGATATGTTTCAATCTCGACCCCAGGAGTGACGGTGTACGACGACGATGTTGCGCTCGGGGCGTGTATTGGGCTGAGATCCCAATCGATTGATTCTGATTTGTCGAGTTCAGTGTCTTGAATTGCGGTTACCCAACATTGACCGTCGTCAGATTTGCAAACCAGAAGTTTTGGAAGAACAAAATCGTGTGACTGTTGTGAATCAAACGGAATGGCACCGATCAGCACAGGGCCACTGCCAGGGGCATTAACCGAGTCATCAACTTGGATATTTGCGAGAAATTCTTTTGCTTCGTGTGATGCGACCCGGGCTGCAATGCCACGTGTTGCAAAACCAACTCCGTTTCGAACAAACAGCATGCCGTCAGATCCTGCGATGGCATTGAGATCAATTTGATCGGCAGTAACTGTTGAAGAAACTTCAGAAAGTGGACGCGTAGTAGCGCGCATGGTTATGCCTTGGTCGCGAGAAGTAATTGTGTGAGCCCACCCGAGAGTTGACGGTGTTCAACAGATGCAAAACCGTTTTGTGTCAACATGTCAACCATCGCAGCAGGCGAGGGAAGATAAGCGACGCTTTTTGGTAGGTAGTTGTACGCGGCGCGGTTGGAAAGAAGTCCTCCGATGCGCGGGACGATCTTGCCGAAGTAGATGCTGTTGCCCCACTTGATGAGTGGGTTGGTTGGGATACCGACATCGAGCAATGCAATACGTCCACCTGATCTCGTGACGCGGGAGAGTTCGGCAAAAAATGTATTCAGATCGAGCAAGTTTCGAAGAGCAAAACCGCAAGTAACACCGTCGACTGAAGTGTTGGCGCAAGGCAATTGCAAAATATCGGTTTGGGTGCGAGGGGCGTTACTGCGGTCGGCAATGAGCATTCCCAACGAGAGGTCCATCGAAAGAGGTTGGTAGCCGGCCTTGCGCAGGTCGATACACATGTCGCCTGTGCCGCTTGCCAAATCGAGAATCACGCTCTTGGCGGGTAGTCCGAGGCAGTGAATAGCTATGCGCCTCCAGCGCACGTCGAGACGAAATGTCATGATTCGGTTGACGAGGTCGTAGCGCGGGGCTATTGCGTCAAACATGCTCCGAACGGCATGCACTTTGGCTTGGCCCTGCGGCAAGTCGACCGAGTCCCAAGCGTTGTCCACAGCATTCAGGCTACGACCAGAAGCCGACTCGTGGCAATGTGTCTTGATCGGGCAAACTTGCAAGATGATTGATTTTTCCTTCCCGCCAGAAGTTGAGAAAGTCCGGTTGCAAGTGCGCGAATTTATGGACACCGTGGTGCGACCGCAGTGGGATGCAATTGATCAGCACGACCGATCGCAAGTGGTTAAAACGATTGTGAAGTTGCGAAAAGTTGCACGTGAAGATTGGAAGTTGTGGCTACCGCATATGCCAGCCGAGTGGGGTGGCATGGGTCTTGGTCCAACCGCAATGGCTGCTGTATCGGCCGAGGCTGCCAAGGTCAGCATCGGGCCATTCGTGCTCAACGCTCAAGCACCAGACGAGGGCAATCAGCACACTCTGATGCATTGGGCAACGCCGGAGCAAAAAGAAAAGTATTTGCGTCCTCTATGCGAAGGCACAGCGCGTTCATGTTTCGCGATGACCGAGCCAGAAGTTGCGGGCAGTGATCCAACTCTGATTAAGACGTTTGCGTATCAAGATGGCGACGAATGGGTTATTAATGGACACAAGTGGTTTATCTCTGGAGCACGTGGCGCGCAGTTTGCATTGTTGGTTGCTCGAACCGAAGAAAGCCCGGATCTACCGCAGGCGGCAAACTCTTGTTTCATCGTTGATATTCCGAGCGAAGGATGGAATGTTGTGCGCGATATCGAGACGATGTCGGGTGGTCACAACCACTGCGAGATTATGATTGAGGATCTGCGAGTACCGGCGAGCAGCATGCTGGGTGGTCGCGGTCAAGGTCACTTGCTCGGTCAGTATCGACTTGGACCAGCGAGGCTTGCACATTGCATGCGATGGATCGGCCAAGCCGAAACCGCACTCGACATGATGGTTGCTCGCTCACTCGATAGATATTCGCACGGCTCGATTTTGGCGGAGAAGCAAGGCATTCAATGGCTGATCGCAGACTCGGCGATGGAGTTGTACCAATGCAAGCTCATGGTTTTGCACGCCGCGTACAAGATTGAACATGGGCTCGAATTTACGAGCGAGGTATCGATGGCCAAACACTTTGTTGCTAATAGTTTGTGGCGCATCGTCGACCGCGCCATTCAGGTACATGGTGCCTTGGGTTACTCGACCGACACGCCTCTTGCTGGCATGTTGCAGCAGGCACGATGGAGCCGTTTTGCAGACGGTGCAGACGAGATTCATCAAATGCGCATTGCGCAGCGGACAATCGCTGCATACAAGGATCATGGATCAACAAAGAAAGCCACTGGAGATTTGCCATTATGACAAAGCAACACATTACGTTCGGCGTGTTCATTCCTCAAGGTTGGAAGATGGAATTAGTGAAGATTCCAACAGCAGCCGAAAAATGGCAGGCATCTGTGGACATCGCAAAGCGTGCGGAACAGTTGGGCTTTGACTCAATTTGGGTGTATGACCACTTCCACAATGTGCCGCGTCCGGCACACGAGGCTGTATTCGAGTGTTGGACAGTTATGGCCGCCATGAGTCAAATTACAACGAAGATTCGACTTGGGCAGATGGTGGGTTGTGCGTTGTACCGACCACCGGCGTTGCTCGCAAAGATCACGTCGACCCTTGATGTGATCTCGGGTGGACGCTTGGACTGGGGTATCGGAGCCGGTTGGTACGAAAATGAATTTCGAAGTTACGGCTATCAGTTTCCAGTGCCCAAGGATCGAATTGGCATGTTGCGCGAAACTGTTGAAATCGTCAAAATGATGTGGTCGCAGGAAGAAGCAACATATGAGGGCAAGTACTACCAAACTTCACGCGCCAATTGCGATCCAAAACCACTGCAGAATCCGCATCCTCCAATCTGGATTGGTGGCGGTGGCGAGCAGTTGACCTTGCGAGTTGTGGCACAGCATGCTGACTATTCAAACTTTGGTGGTTCTCCTGAAGACTTCGCGCGCAAAGTCGAGATATTGAAAGGTCATTGTCTCAGCGTTGGCAGAGATGCTGATGAGATTGGAAAAACAATCTCTGGTGAGATTCTCATTCGCGACACCGAACAGGAGTGTCGTGAGTTTCAGATTGCTAGTGGCCGAGGTGATCAGTTTGAGACTTGGCAAAAATCCAACATCGTTGGTACGCCAGATCAAGTGGCAGACAAGATTGAGCAGTACATCAAGGTTGGTTGCACGGGATTCATTCCCTGGTGTGTCGATTATCCAAGTACACACACTATGAATGAATTCGCCAAGATCATGGCGAAATATCGCTAACTAGTAGTAATAGCGGAAGATGAGTTCTGCAACGCACGAAGGCTTAGTTGCGCCCTCAACTTCAAACGTTGTTTCGACAATTACTTGAGCACCGCCCGCAATGTCGTCAACCTGAATAAGTTTTGCGCCTGCACGAATTTTTGAGCCAACTGGTACAGGGGACATAAATCGAATCTTGTTGGCGCCGTAATTAACGCCCATTTTGGTGCCTTCATGTCGCCAAATGCCTGCCATCAATACCGGTGCAAGTGACAGCGTGAGATAGCCGTGTGCAATTGTTTGTCCGAATGGGCCGGTCTTGGCCTTTTCGACATCGAGGTGGATCCACTGATGGTCGCCAGTTGCATCGGCAAACAGCTGCACCTGCTCTTGTGAAACTGTCATGTAGTCGCTGTAGCCCAAATGTTGGCCAACATGGGCCTTGAGATCTTCGTGGTCTTTGATGATTGTGGTCATGGACGAAGTTTAGCGATACCAGATGCGCTGGTGCTCACGGGACTGCGTGTGTAAGAGAAGTGCGAGAACCGCTATGTCAAATGCACTACTGATGATTGAGCCACCAAAAATGTGGCCAGTCAAATAGTCGGTAAATCCGACTGGGCTTTGCGTCTCAAAATTTTGAGCAAACGAGCGCACGGCCAGAAAGCGAAGCACGAATGGCATTGCTGCAGCAATCACGCTGAGTTTGTAGCCAATCTTGAGGTCATTAGCCATTAACCAGCCACCAAGAACATACAGAGCCACCGAAATGATTCCGAGCAGAAAGCCAAAGGGGTATTGGAATCGCAAGTAGCCGATATAACCGGATTTGTCGATCAGACTGACTAGCGCAAAAAAGCCGTCGAAATAGAGCAGCCAAGTGGCGATCTGCAGTGTCTGTGGCTGCATCCGATCAAACCACTTTTTAGGATCGATATTTTGCATCTCTGCATTATGGCAGCGTAAAGAGCCGAGTGGACACATCATCTACTCGTAGCCTGTAATCAATGCGATCTGGTTTTGTCTCTTTTGTTGGCCGACCAAATGTTGGCAAGTCCACGTTGCTCAACGCAATCTGTGGCAAGAAGGTCAGCATTGTTTCCGACAAGCCGCAAACCACTCGTAACAGAATTCGCGGTGTGCTTACAACCGCCGAAACCCAACTGATCTTTGTCGACACTCCGGGGATTCACAAGGCAGTGAGTGCGCTCGGAGAACGCGTGAATGCAACTGCAATAGAGTCGACTAAAGATGTAGATGTTGTTTGCCTGGTCATTGATGCCACGCAGACCTTTGGCACCGGCGACAAGTATGTGAGCAACCACATCGATATGTCCAAAGCAGTTGTGATCCTTAACAAGATCGACAGGGCAGAGCCCGCCAAGATTCTGAAGCAGTTGCAGGCTCTCTCATCGCTCGGTGCGGCTGAGTACTTTCCAATTAGTGCAAAAACTGGTGACGGAGTTGCAGAACTCACTGCGTATTTAGCAACGCGAATGCCAGAAGGCGAATTGTTGTATCCGGCCGAAATGATTACCGAGACACCGGACAGTGTGTGGATAGCCGAATTGGTGCGCGAGCAGTTGCTCGAGAATACGCACGAAGAACTGCCATACTCAATTGCTACTCGCGTGACTGAATATGAACCACCAAGAGTTCGTTGTGAGATTGTTGTAGAACGCGAAAGTCAAAAAGGAATGGTCATTGGCAAAAATGGTGCAATGCTCAAAATTATCGGTACCAATGTTCGTCGGCAATTACCAAGCGGCACGTTTTTGGAGCTTGCAGTTGTGGTTGATAAAAATTGGCAGCAGCGCCCAGAGCGTGTAGAGCGTCTGGGCTATTAGCGCGGCTACTAGTTCGGTCTTGCTGCTACTGCTGATTGATCAGCGATGAATAGTCATCAAAAGTAACGGCAACGCCACTTGCAACAGAGTCTCCACGGCCGCGTGGAACTGAAATAAGTCTGCCATCAACGCTAAAGAGCACCTGCCCTACGCCAGGTCGGCTCGTTAAGGTCAAAACGATCTGGGCTATCGCAAGTTTTTGGTCGAGACCCGAAAGAGAACCGAGAAAAACGCCGGTGGCATCTACTTGGGCTACACCACGGATGACGTCAACACTCGCAACGAATGTCGTTGTGAGGGCCGTTCGAAGACCAACAAACTCGGGACTCGTGCTCGGTCCTTCAACCAGAGATGACAATGCCTGTGCTGGGTTGGCAGGACTTGCAACATTGCGTTGCACTTTGATGATCCTTGAGTTGGAAATAAAAAAGAGATCAATTGGCTCAGAAACTGCGACTGCAATGGAATCCGCGCTGATTGGGGCTTGAGCCGTGGTAGTGGTTTGCGGAATTGTTGTCTGAGGAGCGTTTAAGCCGAAAGGAACATCTTCTGGAGCAATTTGCTGATACGAACCACTGCTTGGTACAGCACACGAAGAAAGAACCACCAACAGCAGCATTGAGCGCCCGAGCGATGTGGTCGATGTGGTCGTTGAATACATTCTCACGACGTGACCGTTCGTTTGATAGTGACAACAAACTTTGCCCCACCCGTAGGTGAGTCTTCGACGTGGGCGGTGCCACCGAGGGCGCGTGCATGTTCTTGCACGATTGCTAAGCCAAGACCGCTGCCAGTTGAAAGGCGTGCTGCGGTACCTCGGGCAAAACGCTCAAAAATTCGACTTCGCTCACTGAGAGCGATGCCTTGACCGGCGTCTTCGACACTGAGAACGAAATAATCAACTTGGCCATCGAGTGAAACTCGTGTTGCACCACCGCCATGGTCGCGAGCATTTTCGAGAAGATTGAGCAGGATGCGTTCGATACGCCTGCGATCAACCAGTACTGCATCGTCAATCTCGGTTGAGTCTTTCATTAGGGGCAGAGACTGTGTAAATACAACTTGGCCAAATCCGTGTCTTGACATAATGCGATTAATCAAATCGATGAGGTGCACATTGTCTAGGTTGTTTTCGCTTGCGCCTGCATCGAGGCGAGAGAGCTCGAGAAGGTCAACAACTGTGCGGTCAAAACGCTTGACCTGTGAAGCAAGAATGTCAATTGCTTCATTGTTGCGATCAGAAAACTCGTCTCGTTTGGAAACCAATACATCGACAGCAGCACCAAGTGCGGTTACTGGAGAACGCAGCTCATGACTCACATCGCTCGCAAAGCGCTGCTCGCGCTCAATTCTTTGTTGCACGGCATCTGCCATCTCATTAAACGAAATAACAAGTCTTTCTAGGTCTGCGTCTTTCTCGATTTCGAGGCGCGTGTCGAGGCCTCCAGTAGCGATGTCGTTCGCTGCGCCTGTCACTCGCAACAGAGGTCGCAACACGTTTCGACTCGTTGACAACCCCAAAAAGGCAGCAGCGACAGTGATCAGGATTACTCCGATGAGCAACGTTGTCTGAATTGTTCCCAGGGTTGTTGCAACATCGCCGAGCGGGAACGCTTCAAAATACTGCGCATGAATTGATGGAATCGAGACACCAATTGCTTCGTAAGGACTTGAGTTAAATGTGAATCGCTGTCGACCAGTGCCGCCCTGCAGCGTTTTGTTTACAAGATCTTGGGGCAGATTTGATTGTGTAAAACGCAAAGGCTCTTGTGCATAAAAATATTCGCTCTCCGTGTCATTGGCGTCAAGATGCAAAACCGCATAGCCACCGCGCTCGCTACGAATGTTTGCTATGAGTTGGTCTACATCTGCAGGGTTTTCGGCGTAGAGCGTTCGTACGAGTTGCGCATTGTTAAATGCTTGGCGTTTAGCGACTTCGCTTCGTTGACTGAGCAGATATGAACGGGTGCTCGAATACGTGACGACGCTGAGTGCAAGGGCTGCTGCGAATGCTCCGAGGCTGAAGAACAAGACCATTCGACCGCGAAGTCCAAACAGATTTGGAAAGCGTCGAGCCTCATTCATGCTCTAAGCATGGCAGGAAGGAGGGGAGATCCGAACCGGTGAGGATCAAGGGGGAGCATGATCTCCACCGGTTCGATGGCTCTATTGTTGCGGAGCGATTTGACTACTACGCACGGATTTTGTGCGTTTTTGGTAACAATTTGCTTGCTTCAGGCAGACTGCTTGCATGCATTCGCTGCTTTTTATTGAGGACGACACAGCGATCAGAACTGCCCTGCGCCTAGCCCTTGAAGACGAGGGTTACACGGTTCGTGAAGCCAAGGACGGGGCAGAAGGACTTGCAAAGTTTGCCGAGACAACTCCAGATCTCGTATTGCTCGATCTTCGGCTTCCCGACATCTCGGGCTTTGATGTGTGCCGTCAATTGCGTCAGCATTCAATTGTGCCGATCATCATGGTTACGGCTCAGACGGATACACACGATCTCGTGGCCGGTCTCGAGGCAGGTGCAGATGATTATGTGACGAAACCAGTCGTTGCAAAAGAACTGGCCGCCAGGATTCGCGCAGCATTGCGACGTACTCATTTGGTAGAACCAACATCGGTTGTTACTGCGGCTCTTGTTTCTTGCTTCGGTGACGTTGAACTTAATCGGCAACTCAGTGTTGTGTCTAAAAATGGAATTGAATTGAGTTTGACTAAAACTGAATTTAATTTGCTATGTGAATTTGCTGATCATCCAGGAATGGTGATGTCACGAGATCAGTTGCTCGAGCGAGTGTGGGGGTATGAGTATCTCGGAGACTCACGATTGGTTGATGCCCATATTCGTCGCTTGCGAGTAAAAATTGAAGATCAGCCGATGAACCCGTTAATCATCCAGACCGTTCATGGCATGGGATACAAATTGGTTGCCAAGTGAGATTACGTAAGACTACGTAAGAAAGCTTCAGCCTCTTCCAGATCTACAGTGCGTGACATCGGTGGGAGTGTTGCGACAAGCGTCTTGCCGTAACCCTTGGTAGCAAGTCTCGGATCAAGAATGGCAACAACTCCGCGATCTGTTTGTGATCGAATAAGACGCCCTGACGCTTGTGCGAGCTGCGTTGCCGCAAGTGGAATATCGATCTCGTTGAAGTAGTAGCGACCAATGACATCTCGTCGTGCGCTTAAGAGTGGATCATCTGGTCGTGGAAATGGAATTTTGTCAATGATGACGAGACTTAAGGTGCGTCCCGGTACATCTACACCTTGAAAGAAACCAGCGGTTGCAAAAAGACACGTCGACTCGTCTTCGGCAAACGCATTGATAAGCGCCATTTTTGGAAGATCATCTTGGCGCAGTATCAAAAATGGCAGTCGCTTTGCCATTTCGTCAGCGGCCAGATGCATAGCGCGATAGGTGGTGAAGAGAGCGAGTGTTCTACCGCCAGCAGCATTGATCAGACGTTCTATTTCTTCGTGCACAGCATTGTCACGCAATGGATTGCTGGGCTCTGGCAATTGTTTTGCACAGTACAACAAACTCTGTTCGTAGTCGAACGGACTGCCCACATCAATGACGTCGACCGATTCTTCGGCAAGACCGATGCGGTTTGGTAGTGAGAGCGGAATAGTGGCGCTCGTAAGAATTGCTGTGCGTTGATTCCAAACGTTTTCAACCAGTGAAGGGCCAACATCAAGTGGGGCTATCTCAAGTACGGGTCGATCTTTGGAACCGCTGACGAATGCGACACGACCTTTAAGCGCCATCAGGGAAATATCAATTGATTCAATAAGTCGAGTCGACAGCGTTTGTGCTCGCAGTGCGCGCTGCTTTGCCGATTCATCTTTGCTATTGATATTGCGCAACATCTCGAGTGCAGAATCGACCTTCAGTCGCAACGAGATCAGTGCAGTTTGGATGTCGTCCGGAAGCGGCATTGACAATCGTTTGTCAACGTAGGGGGCAAGTATTGACTGCAGATCGTGGGCAATCTGGTTTAAGGAACCGCTTGTGGCATCGTCACGAATGATCGCCCGCAAAGAGGACGCCACCGCATTGACACGACCTGGCCCAATTTCGGTGCTAATCGAAGCACTGATGACATCTTCAAGTTGATGGGCTTCATCAAAGACGACAACTTCGTGCTCTGGTAGCAATGCTCCACCCGTTGCGATGTGCAAGCCATAGATATGTGTATTGACAACAATGACGTCTGCGGCAGCGGCCCTGTCGCGAGCGCGCTCTGCGAAGCACCGTGCTCCTGCGGGACATCTCTGTGCGCCAGGACACTCATCACTACCGACGCTGACCATTCGCCATGCTTGATCGCTTGGACTCCAGGTGAGATCGCCTTGATCGCCCGTGTCTGTATGAGTGAACCATTCGGTGAGACGTGCAATCTCTTTCGTCACTTTGGCAGGAATTGATTCCAGATCGAGTTTGGCTTGTTTCGGTGATGAAATTTCGTCGACTCGCTGCGCGCAAATGTAATTGCTCCGACCTTTGAGGACTGCCCACGAGATATGGCGGTTCAGTTCCTTACCCAAAACTTCGGAAAGCAATGGAAGATCGTTTGCAGCAAGCTGGTCTTGCAGTGCCTTGGTGTAGGTGGAAACAACGATTCGTTTTCCAGATGCGATGAGCGGAACTAAGTAGCCAAGGGTTTTGCCGGTGCCGGTGCCTGCTTGCACGATGAGATGACGTTTGGTATCGACTGCGAGGGCGATTGCAACAGCCATTTCATTTTGGCCCTGCCGTTCTTCTACCTGAGGCAACGACGATGTAACCGAGTGCAAGAGCGAAAGTGTGGTCCGTGAAAGTTCTTTGTTGTTCACGTGTGAAGCAACGCCAATGCCGCATCAAACTCGACTGCATCAAGATCGGGCCACGAACGCTCGGTGAAATACACCTTGGCTGTGGCGATCTGCCACAACATAAAATTTGAAATCCGACTTTCTCCAGACGTGCGGATTATTAGATCTACATCGGGCATTTCCGAACTATACAAACGCGACTGCACTGCAGCAGTGGAGATGGGTTCATCGGAGGAACTGTTGCTTGCGCATTGTTGCGCTGCTCGCAACAACTCGGTACGACTGCCGTAGTCGAATGCAACTGTGAGTACCATCCCAGTGTTGGTTGCGGTGTCGGCTATGGCCTGGCGAATGGCTCGCTGTACGAAAGAAGGAGTGCGCGCGCCAGGTTCATCAAACGGTCGACCAATCCAATTGATGCGCACGTTATTTGCATTGAGTTCCTCAATGCGTCCAAAGAGTCGTTTATGTAATGACAGGATGTGACGAACTTCGGCCTTTGGTCGAACCCAATTTTCCGTTGAGAATCCGAACACGGTGAGATGGCCAACGCCCCGAGCGGATGCGATGCGAACGACTGCTGCAAGGTTTTCTTCGCCTGCTGTATGACCTGCGGTGCGAGGCAACCCACGGCGTTTGGCCCAACGTCCATTGCCATCCATGATGCAAGCCACATGTGGGCCCTGGGGTGAAGGAATTGCATTCATTGGAAGCACCATCGTAAGGCTTCATGCGACAATAGAGGGATGGTCAAGGGATCAAGTAGTGCTTCGGGTGGTCTAGCCGCCAACGAAGGTGGTCTCTCGCACGTATTGGTGTGCGGGGGCACATTGCACGAGTGGAGACAGGCAAGTGTTGGTGAATGGAAGTTGCAACTTGATACCTTCGTCGACTCAGTCCATGAATCTGGCGCTCGTTGGTTGACGGTGTGCCCTTATGCCGGACAGAGTGGGGTCGAGGATGAGATTGCAGCAATTGTGTTGGAGGCTTGCGGTGGTCAACGCAACGGCAACAGGATTTCGTTTATTGCAAAAGACGGATTGGTCGTGGTCGTTGACTTGTGTGCCGATGGCAGAGAGAGATTTGCACATGCGCTGAATCAGATCAAAGGCGAAAGTGCGAGCACTCGTCAAGAAAAAGAGATCAGCGAAGAGATCTTGCGGGCTGCGATGTTGCCGCCAGGTTTTGTGGACCCCGATCTAATTTTGATTTTTGGCTCTCCAACACAAATACCGCCGAGTTTGATGTGGGAACTGAGCTATAGCGAACTTGTGTTTTTGGATGTGTCGTGGCGTAAATGCAATGTCGATCATGTGCAGATGGCAATCAATGACTTTCAACGCAGGGATCGTCGATTTGGCGGTGTTGACTCGTGAACCAATATCGCGACAAGGGTGTGGTGTTGCGCACGTACAAACTTGGCGAGGCTGATCGCATCATTGTGATCATGACTCAGGATCACGGCAAAGTGAGAGCTGTAGCGAAGGGTGTTCGCAAAACAAAATCAAAAATTGGTGCGCGACTTGAAGTATTGAGTCATGTCGAAGTGTTGTTGTACAAAGGTAAAGGTTTGGACACTGTCAATCAAGTTGAACTCATCGAGTCATCTGCACCTTTGCATGCGGACTTAGACCGACTCACGCAGGGGCTTTCGATGTTGGAAGCGGTCGATATGATTTCCGAAGATCGACAGCCCTCGCCGCATGTGTATCGAATGTTGGTCGGTGCATTGAATGCGCTGGCCCAACAAGCGTCACCCTTGGTGCTTGCTGCCTTCTATTGGAAGCTGCTTGCAGCAGAAGGGGTTTGTCCGCAGATGGATAAGTGCGTCACCTGTAACTCGGATGCCCCGCTTGTTGCGTTCAACATGATACAGGGCGGAGTTCAGTGCAAAGAGTGTCGTACTGGAGTCTCGATGAGTCAGAGCGCAATATTGCTGTTGCAGCAGGTTTTGGGTGGTCAACTGAATTTTGCACTCGCTCAGGCAGCCACACCGGCTACTGCCGAAATTACTCACCTGGCTACCCAATCGATGGAGCACCATATTGAACGACGACTGCGTTCGGTTGCGATGTTTGAGCGTGGCTAATTAATGGCATTGATGAACGGCACTAATAAACGTAGTGAGTTTGGATATGTAGCGGGTTGTAGTCTGTATCAATGCCCGCGACCGATCTTGAGCAAATAGTCAATCTCTGCAAACGTCGCGGGTTCGTCTATCCAAGTGCCGAGATTTATGGTGGCTTTCGCTCGTCTTACGACTACGGCCCGCTTGGTTCATTGATGCTGCGAAACGTGAAAGACGCTTGGGTTCGCGCAATGGTTCAAGAACGTGATGACGTGATGCTGATTGATGCGGCAATTTTGGGCCCTCATGCAGTGTTCGAAGCAAGCGGACACTTGGCTAACTTCAGCGATCCACTCGTTGATTGCACCGTGTGCAAGAAGCGTTTTCGTGAAGACCAGTTAGACGAACGAGATTGCCCACAAAAGATGAAGGGCTGTACTTTCACTGAAGCTCGGGCCTTCAACTTGATGTTCAAAACACATGCTGGTCCAGTTGAGGGTGAAGGCACAGACGTGTTTATGCGTCCAGAGACCGCGCAGGGAATGTTTGTCAATTTTGCAAACGTCTTGCAGACATCGCGACGTAAACCACCATTTGGTATTGCTCAGGTTGGTAAGTCGTTTCGTAACGAGATAACACCGGGCAATTTTATTTTTCGAACGCGCGAGTTTGAGCAGATGGAAATGGAATATTTTGTTCCACCGGCTGAAAGTGCAAAGTGGTACGAATACTGGTGCCAAGAGCGCATGGACTGGTACATCCAGTACGGAATTCCTGCTGACATGCTTCGTTTGCGTGCACACGAGTCAGACGAGCTCTCGCATTATTCCGCCGGCACAAGTGATATCGAATTTAAGTTTCCATGGGGTTGGGGAGAACTGGAAGGTATTGCTCAACGAACCGATTTTGACCTCAAGCGCCACGCCGAATTTTCTAAACAGAAGCTTGACTATTTTGATCAAGCAACGAACGAGCGGTATGTGCCGTTTGTTGTTGAACCCGCCGCTGGTGCCAACCGCACGATGGCAGCCTTCTTGCTAGCGGCCTATGACGAGGACGTAATCAACGATGAACCGCGCACTGTGTTGCGCTTGCACCCACGTCTTGCGCCTTACCAAATCGCTGTGCTGCCATTGTCGAAGAAAGACACGCTGATGCCGCTTGCCAAAGAGATCTACTCAAAGTTGGCGAAGCGTTATATGTGTGAGTTCGATGAAACCCAAGCCATTGGTCGTCGTTATAGGCGTCAAGACGAGATTGGCACGCCGTTTTGTGTAACAGTCGACTTTGATTCTCTTGAAGACGGAGCCGTGACCATTCGCGAACGCGACACCACCAATCAAGAGAGAGTTGCGATCAGCGATCTGGAAAATGTATTGCGCGTAAAAATTGGTTTTTAATACAATTACAAATAAACAGCTGTTAATTTAACCAGTAAACAAACAGGGAGCACATCATGAGCAAAGTAGCAATAGCAGTAAAAATTCGTATCAAGGCCGGTCAACGCGATGCAATGACGGCAGCCGTTCAGCCTGGTCTTGCAACGGCGCAGGGCGAAGCCGGAACTCTGACCTACTTATTCCATCACGACCTTGTAGATGAGAACGTTGTCTGGTTTTATGAGTTGTATGAAGACGACGCATCAGCAAAAGCACACTCAAGCAGTGCAGCGTTTGCTACGTGGTCAAAATCGCTTGCACCATTCGTTGATGGAGCACCAGAGATGTCATTTTTGAAGCCAGTAGGTGGCAAAGGAATCTAAGCGTTGTATCTTGCCAAGATTCTTGACCGTCACAGAGCAGCGGCGCAATCTGATTCTCGGCGATTGTCGCAACTGATTGATCAAGCCAAGTTGGTCGGTCCGGCGAGAGGCTTCGTTCAAAAGTTGAGAGTCGATTCGCTGCATCAACTTGCAGTGATTGCCGAAATCAAGCGTCGTTCGCCTTCCAAGGGGGTACTTCGCGAAGGTATCGACGCATCGGAATTGGCACGTGCTTTTGAGAGCGGATCAGCAAGCTGCTTGTCTGTGCTTACAGACGATGTTTCGTTTGGTGGTTCGGTAGACGATCTGCTTCAGGCGCGTGCTGCCACAGCAATACCGGTCTTGCGCAAAGATTTCACCATCAGTGAACTGGACGTCTGTGACGCGCGCATCATGGGTGCCGATTGCGTGTTGTTGATTGCTGCGGCTCTTTCTCAGCCAGAGTTGGTTGCGTTTCATCAGTTGGCAACTGAGATCGGACTCGATGTTTTGGTGGAGACGCACGATGAAACTGAAGTAGAGAGAGCCTTGTCGGTTGGCGCAACAATGATTGGTGTGAACCAGCGAGACCTCGTGACCTTTCAGGTAGATCACGAAAGAGCCGTGCGCATGGCTGCAGAGATACCAAATGGGGTGATCAGGGTTGCTGAATCCGGAGTGAGAGATGCCAATGACGCACAGTCGTTGAGGAACGCAGGTTATGACGCTGTCTTGGTCGGTGAAAGTCTGATGATCAGCAATGATCCGGCCGCCGTAATTGCATCACTACGTGTAATAACCACCAAGAACTAGCGTGAGTTGCTGTGTTCATCAAAATCTGCGGTATTACCAACGAGCAAGATGCGCTACTTGCAATTGCTCTAGGGGCTGATGCCTTAGGTTTCGTGTTCGCGCCATCACCACGTCAAGTGGCGCCAAGCAAGGTGCGCGAGATTGTGCGTCGTTTACCGTCCGAAATCGTGACGGTCGGTGTTTTTCGGGACGAGTTACCAAAGCGCATCATTGACATCATGCAAGAAGCGCATTTGCAGGGCGCTCAGTTGCATGGTCATGAGTCGCTCCTGATTACTTCTGAAGTTTCAGATGCTGTGCGGTTTTCGATCAAGGCAGTAGTCGCTGGTTCGCCAGATGCGGCCCGTGCGGACGACTTTGTTTGTGATGCAATTTTGGTTGACGGCCTCAGTCCTGGATCTGGAGATGTTTTTGATTGGAGTTTGATGAACGAGATTCCGCTCGGTTTGCGCTTAATGCTTTCTGGTGGCTTGAATCCTGGGAATGTTGCAGAGGGCATTGATCGAGTGCGACCGTGGGGAGTTGATGTATCGAGTGGAGTTGAAAAGAGTCACGGACTCAAAGACCCAGTGAAAATGCGTCAGTTCATCGCTAATGCGCGTGCTGCAGCCCGAGAATTAGGAGACATCGACTAGTAGATTTGGGTGATGCTTAAGGATCCAAGTCTCGATGGTCGCTTTGGTGAGTTTGGCGGGCGTTTCGTTCCCGAGACACTCGTTCCTGCTTGCCAGGAGTTGGAAGCGGCATTTCGTGATGCATGGGCCGATCCAGCGTTTCGAAAAGAGTTAGATGATCTGTTGCGGGACTATGCAGGTCGACCTTCGATCTTGACTGAGTGTCACAACCTGGGTAAGCAACTTGGTATTAGGTTGCTGCTCAAGCGCGAAGACTTGAATCACACAGGATCACACAAGATCAATAGCGTGCTCGGTCAGGTGCTGCTAGCAAAACGCATGGGCAAGAAGCACATTGTGGCCGAGACCGGTGCTGGTCAACACGGTGTTGCCTCTGCAACTGCCGCTGCTTTGCTTGGCTTGAGTTGCAAGGTGTACATGGGCGAAGTCGACGTGCAGCGACAAGCGTTGAATGTGTTTCGCATGAAGCTGTTGGGTGCGCAAGTTGTACCAGCAGTTTCTGGCAGTCGTACACTCAAAGATGCGGTTAACGAAGCAATGCGTGATTGGGTGGCAACGGTTGAAGACACGTATTACGCAATTGGTTCAGTAATGGGTCCGCATCCGTACCCGTGGATGGTACGAACATTCCAGAGTGTGATTGGCCAAGAAGCAAGCGAGCAGTGCCATTCGTTACTTGGTGGCAAAGATCCAGACGTTGTTGTGGCGGCTGTTGGGGGTGGATCTAATGCAATTGGAATTTTCTCAGGCTTTGTCGACACCAAAGCTCGTCTGATTGGTGTTGAGCCTGCTGGTGGTGCAGCAGTGGGCAAGGGCATGCCGGGCGTAGTGCACGGAATGCGTAGTTACTTAATGCAAGACGAACATGGTCAGGTACAAGAGGCTCAGTCGATATCGGCAGGGCTTGACTACCCAGGCGTGGGTCCGGAACATTCGTATCTTGCATCAATCGGTCGTGCAGAGTATCCAAGCGTGAATGATCAAGAAGTGATCAGTGCCTTTCAAGTGATGTCGCGTAGCGAAGGAATCATTCCTGCTCTTGAGTGTGCTCACCCAATGGCCTGGATTATCCGTGAAGCACCAAAGATGCAAGGTCAAACCATTCTGATGAACTTGTCTGGTCGAGGTGATAAAGACGTCGCTCAGATGATGGAGATTTTGGATGGACAAATTTGATGTCGGCTGAAATTGGCACTCTTGAAACGTATTTGCGCAAGAAGCGAAGCGAGGGTCACAAGCTCGTCGTTCCATACATAACGGGCGGATTTGAGGGTTGGACTGATGCCATCCGTGCCGCTGCAGCGAACGGTGCAGATGCGATTGAAATCGGTATTCCATTTTCTGATCCTGTGATGGATGGACCAACTATTCAGCACGCCTCCGAGATGGCGCTGCGAAACGGCGCTACACCTATTTCCATTTTGCACCAGCTGCGCTCAGTTGATGTTGGTATTCCACTGGCGGTGATGTGTTATTACAACACGGTGCATCATGCGGGAAATGAGCGTTTTGCGAATTCTTTGCGTGAATCCGGTGTGTGTGCAGCGATTGTTCCAGATCTTCCGCTCGAAGAGTCAGGTTTGTGGTGTGCTGCGGCCGACACGAGTTGTGTTGAGACGGTAATGCTCGCTGCGCCAACTGCACCCGATGAGCGTTTGCCACGAATTATTGATCGCTGCAAGGGGTTTGTTTATGCAGTTGGTTTGTTGGGTGTGACAGGAGAGCGAGACACGCTGGCATCAAGCGCTCTCACTCTGGCAAAGCGATTGAAGGCAATTACGGATGTGCCAGTACTGATTGGCGTAGGTGTTTCCAATGCACAGCAGGCGGCAGAGGCGTGCACGATTGCCGATGGAGTTGTGCAGGGGGCTTCGGTTATGCGGCGTTTGATTGAGGAAGATGCCGATGCAGTAGGTGACTACATAGCAGAGGTTCGTAAAGCGGTAGACCAATGCTAAAAGAAGGATCGCTAGCGCCTGAGATTGAATTATTGGATCAGCATGAAAAGAAGTTTTCGCTGAAGAAATTATCGAAGCGAACCGTGCTTGTGTATTTCTATCCAAAGGCCGATACGCCTGGTTGCACGCAACAATCATGTGGATTGCGCGATATCGCAGACCAGATTGGCAAAACCGTGATCGTGGGCATTAGCCCTGACAAACCTGCCAAATTGTTGAAGTTTGACGAGAAATTCAGTCTTGGTTTTACGCTCTTATCTGACGACACCAACGCAGTTGCAAAGAAATACAAGGTGTGGAAGAAGAAATCAATGTACGGTCGTGAGTACATGGGAATCGAGCGTTCAGCATTCTTGATCAACGGCAAAGGCGAGATCGTTCATGCGTGGTATAAGATCTCACCGAAGGACACCCCGCTTCGATTGATCGAGTCGCTGAAGAAGTAGGGGAATTCGAGATGACAACATTTCCTGATCCGAGTTCGTTGTTGCCTCATCGAGCCCCATTTTTGTTTGTGGATGCGATCACCGAACTGACACCCGGTATTTCTGCATCAGCAATTTGGAAGCTCACTGGAAGTGAAACCTTTTTTGAGGGACACTTTCCTGGTCGACCAACGTTGCCGGGCGTGTTGATGTGCGAAGCAATTGCTCAAACAGGTGCGTTGGCTATCGTGAGCGATCCAAAATTTGTAGGCAAGCTTCCACTTTTTGGTGGTTTAGACGGTGCGAGGTTTAGACGGCAAGTTGGTCCCGGCGACACGTTGGAACTTTCTGCGACCATCAGTCGTATGTCGGCCCGTGCCGGCAAGGGTGCAGGAGTCGCTCGCGTCAATGGTGAGATTGCGTGTGAATGCGAACTGCTCTTTGTGGTAGTTGATTCTTAAACAACGTATGGCGAGACAATGACTGAACCGTTGTGTCCGCCGAATCCGAAGTTGTTCGAAATCGTTGGGCCTGGCTCCCATGGTCGTGGCTCGCCAATGACGACATCGATTGACATCTCTGGATCTACAACTGTTGTTCCACGAGTAGGTGGAATCAGTTTCTTCTCAAACGACAACATCACTGCCACCAACTCGAGTGCACCAGCAGCGCCGAGTGGGTGACCGGTTACGCCTTTGATTGAAACGACCGGAGGACCATCGTTGCCAAACACAGCGGCGATTGCTTGCGACTCAGCCTTGTCGTTAAGCGGAGTGCTCGTACCGTGCGCGTTGATCTGTTTGATGTCGCATGGCTCGAGTCCTGCGTCTTCGAGTGCCAGTTGCATGCACCGTGTTGCGCCAACGCCACCAGGTGACGGTGCAGTGATGTGATACGCATCGGCGTTACTTGCAGCACCAACTATCTCGCCAAGAATTGTTGCACCACGTGCCAGCGCGAGATCGAGTCGTTCGAGCACAAAAATTGCTGCGCCTTCGCCCTGAATAAAACCATCGCGCGTTTCGTCGAATGGCTTCGTGACAAATGTTGACGAGAGTGCAGTCATGTTGGTAAATCCTGCAAGTGCAGTAACCGTTGCAGCCGACTCGGTGCCACCAGTGACAACCGCGTCGCAACGGCCCCACGCAATGAGGCGAGCAGCATTGCCAATGGCATGTGTAGATGCGGCACACGCTGTGCAGACCGTTTCGGTTGGACCCTGAAGGCCATAACGCATCGAAATCGCTGCGCCAGACGCATTGGACATCATCATCGGAACAAGAAATGGGGAAACTCGTCGCTCACCTTTTTCCATGCGCACTTCTACTTGACCTTCA
>JAQCJO010000075.1 GCA_027592925.1 Actinomycetota bacterium
TGACGACGTATTGATTTGCATCCGTCTCAACCTGGGCAGGCAGGCCCAGCTCGTGCACGATCTCGGCTATCTCGTCTGCGGTAAATGTTTCCATATTGTCAGCTCTCTGTCGTTTTCATTCGAACCATCTCAACCTGCTTGGTCGAGTGCACGTCTTTGTTTCCACACATTGGTGGCTCACTTACTCGTACATAAAGAGTGATGCACGCTGTGCACGCCGGGCACTTCCATCTCTCGTTTCTCTTCGGTACTTGTTCTTCTGTCATGGTGCCTCCTGTTGAATCTGGCTAACAGGTCGAGCATTATAGGGGTGTGTGTTACAGAGTTTGCAACATGGTCACCGATTTTCACCTCAGTCGTAGGTACCGAAGTTCTTATTCCAATTACATCACAGGGGTGTAACGGACTTTTTTATTTTTATTTATTTAGTGGCCGCAAAAGGCTCGACACTTAAGCCCGCAGCCACATACATCTCGTGTAGTCGCACCGCATGTGCAAGCGACACATAGCGCCGCACAAACGTCACCACTTGTGTTCGAAACTCACGCCCGTGTCCACCATTAGCGGTCACTAAATGTGCCATCTCGTGCACCAACAACAACTGGCTCATCTTTTTCTTACGCACCGAAATACACCATTCATCTACAAAGGCCAGCCCCTGCAAACTGCGCGACATTGCCATGCGCGACACCACTGGGTGGTCGACACCTTCGTTGTCGGCAATCATCATCAACCATTCACCAGCTTCGTCAAGCCCCAACACCCGTGTGGGCATCTCTAACTCAAACGCGTCCTCGACCGCATATGTGCCGGAGGCTTCGCTACTTGTCACGCCTACCCGCACCAATCTGTCGTTGTGCTCCAACACCATTGCGTCCCGCCGAAAACTGTGACCCAGCACGATGCCCAGCACCATAGGCCTCTTTGTCACTCGAGTAACTGCTCGACACCGCATGCAAGTGTGGGGTAGAGGCAATCATTTGTTTACGTGCCCGCTCTGATCGCTCGACCAGCACCAATCCCACACCCGGCGTTTCTTTCACGATCACTCGGTTCTCTTGCTCCAGCTTGCGCGCAATGCCTTCGCAATACCCAATCCACCACGAGGTGCGAAACCGACGATCACCCGCAGGCATCGTGCGCAACGCCAACATCTCGGCCGCCTGAAACAACGTCTCGAGCGAAAACAAATCATTGGCCGAGCCATACGCAACCATCGTCACTTCGGTCGTGTTCGTCTCCATCATGTCGCGATATGCATGACAACTTAATGTCTTGGCCATTGTCCACAACAGCGTCCCTCGCCGCACTCGATAGGGCCCCTTGATCACAAACACCTTGCTCGTCACTTCATGAGAGGAAGCATCTCGTGCCTGCCTGCCCGACACAGCATTTTCGTCCAAGTCATATTTCTGCATCAACCGAAAGGCGAGAGCCAATGCCGTTTCTGCCTCGGCCTGTGGGGTGGTGGGATGATTGGCCTTCTCGAGAATTGCCCTCACCTTGGCATGGAGGCTGTCGCGCGAACTCATATATATGCGCACGTTAGTTTCCGTACAGAGACAACACATCGACAACTTGTCGGCCTCCAACCACAACTTCTGGCCTCGTACAGGGATTTTCGGCAGCTTCGCCAACTGACCACGGTTGCGGGCATGGCTCACCATCAAGAGCGGCGATTGTTCGTGACAAAAAGTCTGCCAAACCGAACGCCGCAACGTCTCTGTAGTGGACACCGTCTGCACTGAACCATTCCGGTACCTCTTGCGTATAGGACCACCAATCAGCAATCACCACATCGTCAAAGTACCCAGATGAAACCTTGTCGTTGAGGATGCCATTCATCAACGAATAATCCGATGCATAATCTCGACCAGGCAAGTCGTATCCCGAAACCTCTCGATATGTCAACCAAATGATCCGAGCAATTCCCCTCGATCGAGCAGCGGCGATGATTTGGTCAAAATCATTGGCAAATCGAACGGACTCATCGTTGTAACCAACGCCGACGACCAAAATATCGGTGGTGCCGACTTCTAGATTCAGGATCGCTTCCAAGGTGTTCATTGACTGATTGCCTTCGCGGCTTTTGCAGTTTGTGCGCACCAAACGACGACATGACTCAACATCAAGTGTTGCCTCAAACCCTTGCAGGGCTACTTGGCTTTGCCGTGCCCAGCGCAACGAAGCAATTGCCGAGTCGCCGATGATCACGACCCGCTGATTGATACTGATACGAGGTGCCACTTGTGTGTTATTCGTAGTCGATTTGGTAACGGTCGTAGCACTTGTCGCAGGATCCTTCGCCGATGCCACATCCACCGTTTCGTTTCGGCCACAACCGCCAACCAGCAAACCAAGGCAGATGATTAAGCCCTGACTGCGATTTCTCATCCTGTCACGCTACGGGGAAGTGCAGGAAGCTGGCGTAGCTGGTGACGAGGCTGTCGCGAAAATTAGTCTCAAATTATCAGTTGTCGAATCCGTAAGGCTTAGTGATTCGTGCACCCACTGAGCGCTGGTCTCCCAAGCAAGCATTTGTTCTGAAGAGTTCTCAAAAAAATGAAGTTTTGCCGCAAGTTTTTCGGACACTAGAGCCGCGAAATCTTCAGCGCGAAGTTTCTTTATAGAACTAGCTGAAAACTCAATCATCATTTCTCCAATTTGACCGTAATGCAGAATCTACGGTTGCTCAAACACTAGGTGGGTATTGAATCCCAGTGCTCAATCAGTATCGAGGCAGCCTGCTCGGGGTGTGAGCACATCCACCAGTGGCCTGCATCATGAATCGTGGCTGTGGTGGCATTGACGGTTGTTGCAACGTGATGCATGTCTTCTACGGTGCCGCAGAAGTGATCGTTGGGGGCGATGATGGCGAGGCCATTGGGTGGTGCTGCTGTTGTGAAGAGTTTGCCAACAGTGGCTAAAGCAGGTTGGGCGGCGCTGCGATAGAGGGCGAGGATGCAGCGGGCCATGTCTTCGTTGACGTGTGATTTGATGAGGGCTGCAACGGAGGGTGTGACGCCTTGGGCGGCAAAGAGATCGACGAAGTCTTGATCGGACAGAGCAACCATGCCGGCAACCCATTGCTCACCAATGTCGGGTGTTTGCCAACGGAGAGCGCCGTCATGCCAGATGTAGTCGGGGTGCAACATACCGATGCAATCGGAAGCCCACGAACGCACGATGTGTGGTTGTGTGGCTAATGCGTTGTAGAGATGACCAGCACCCCAGTCGTGGGCAACGAGATCGATGGGGCCGTCGATGTTGTTGAGTTCGTTGAGCAGCCAATCGCGATAGTCGTACATGGTTGCACCCCAGCCTGCGGGCGACGGTGAGCCAAAGCCGGGAGGAGAGAGCAAGACGATGTTGGTGATGCCGCGTGTGGAGAGCTCGGTGACAAGGGGAGACCAGATGGCACTGGTTTCGGGCACGCCGTGGACAAAGACTTTGGTGCTCTGGGGCATTCGCCGAGAGTACACCTATATATAGGTCTCTATTTCTGGAGTACGAACCAGAGAGTGAATAAATGCTTGATGGTGCCATACTTTGAGCGATGAAACCTGTATTTCGTAATGTGCTTGCTGGTGCGGTGGTAGTGGCAGTTGGTGTGGTTGCTGGTCCGTGGATTTACATCAACCTGATAGTCGATGATGCACCCGAAGCCTTGACACTTGAGCCAATTGAGACGACTATTGCCCCTGAGACGACAACCACTGTTGGCGAAGTTGCAGCATTGACCACGATTGTTGAAGTTTCAACAACAACGATTGCACCAGTCAGTAATTTCGATGGCAACTGGTCGGTTGCCACAAAATCTGTCGTTGGTTATCGGGCCAAAGAAGTTCTCTTTGGCCAAAACACAGAGGGTGTCGGTCGCACCTCGGCTGTGACCGGCAAGTTAAAAATTGACAAAGAAAAAGTAGTTGAGGCCGAGTTCACGGTAGATATGGCGTCGATTAAAAGTGACAGCACGCGTCGTGACGCTCAAGTCAATGGGCGAATTTTAGATACGGTGACTTATCCGACTGCAAAATTTGTTTTGTCGAAGCCGATCGCGCTCACACCCGAGGCTTTTGCTGGCAGCGATATCAAGGTTGATACAACTGGTTCACTTACTTTGCGGGGCGTCACAAAAGATGTTTCGTTCACCCTCGTTGCACGATTAGTCGACGACGTAATTGAAGTTAACGGCTCGATTCAGATTGTTTTTGCAGACTTTTCAATCCCTGATCCGAGTCTTGTTGCGATTATCGTCGAAGATCGCGGACTGCTCGAGTTTTTGTTGCGCTTTACGCGCTAGGCAGTGCTGACCGTGACATAGATGCCGCCGTTTGATTCGGTGGCTTCGTAACGAAAGAGTGGACTCACAGCAGGTCCGTTGAGCACAGCACCGGTTGTGGGTTCAAATTGGGAGCCATGGAGTTCACACTCCAGCACATTGCCAACGCGGGCCACAGGAAACCCTGCATGGGTGCAATTCACACGGAGGGCAGTGATGCCACTGTCTGTTCGTGTCACGACAACGCCGGTGGTGCCGCCTGACGGCACCGGCACGTCAACGACTTTCGTTTCGCCTACTACTAACAACGCCGCACTCTCAAGCACCCGCACCGTAAAGACCTGCTTCTGTACCACGGTGGGGGATTTGCGCCAAACAAGTTTTCCTTTGGCGTTGCGACAGACAAATGTGACACCGTTGACGGTGCGCTTTCGCCCTTTCACTTTGCACGGTGACCCAGCGGTAATTGCCGGCGCAGCCCCCGAGGCTTGGCCACCTGTCAGCAACCAAGCAAACGAGGCAACACTTGCCGAGATAAATGCGCGGCGCGAAGAATTGTTCATCATCTCAATAGGTTAGTGAGCACTGAATAAAAGGAATAGTGAACAAGAAACGAACTGGTTGTACACCATCAGTAATTGAGCGGGATTTATTAGCGAATTTGATGCATCTGATGAAGGAGATAGACGGATATCACATCTGGTTTGTCGAAATTAGTAGTAATTAGCCTCCTAGGTACCTCTGTGCGAAGTAGGTTCTCCCGACAAGGCAAGTTCCATACACAATTACGAGGAGATCCCCCCAATGAGAAAAGTTAAATTAGTAGCACTTGCACTCGTTGCAAGCATTGCATTCACAGCATGTGGAAGTGATTCAGCAAACACAGAAGAGACAGTGGTTGAAGCAACTGAAATGTCAGAAGCAGGCGACATTGTTGCCGTTGCAAGCGCAACCGAAGGTTTCAGCACACTTGTTGCAGCATTGACCGCAGCAGGCTTGGTTGAGACATTGCAAGGTGCAGGCCCGTTCACGGTATTCGCGCCGACAGACGAAGCCTTTGCAGCATTACCAGCAGGCTTGCTCGACAAGTTGTTGTTGCCAGAAAACATTGCTGTTCTGACATCAATCCTTACCTACCATGTTGTATCAGGAATGGTTATGTCTGCTGACATCATGGCTGGCGATGTAGCAACGGTTGAAGGCTCAAACGTAACTCTTGACACCGCTTACGGTGTAAAGGTCAACGGTGCCAATGTGACTGCAGCAGACGTTGCAGCAAGCAACGGTGTGATTCACGTGATTGATGCCGT
>JAQCJO010000076.1 GCA_027592925.1 Actinomycetota bacterium
AGTTGCGGTGGAAGTAGATACCGATCCAATAGCCATCTTGGGCATCTACGGCTAGTTGCCAATCACGTTGAATCGCCAACAATGACATCGCCAACCCAAGTGCCATAGCCACGGCCACGATTCGCCACAAGTGACGCATCGCGAAACGTGTAGCGAGATACAAACCAAAACCCGTAGTCGCAGCCAGAGCGATGAACTCAGATACCGCATGCCGCGCAAAAGTTGACCATACGACAGTGGCCCCCAGCCAAGCCAACAGTCCCATGAGCATCCACATCCGTGGCTCTCGCACATTGCGCACGGTAAGCGAGCGGAACCACAACAAACAACCTGGCATTTGCACCAGGACGAATGTTGCAAAATATGCCTGACCAATTGCCGGTAGCGCAATGAACTGTTGGTACTCCCCGCTTTCGCTCCAGAGTCGATACACAGGACCCTGAGTGAGGGCAAACAGTGCCATGACGGCGTAGACGGACTCACTCAGACGAAGAATCGGTGGAATCACTATCGTCAGCCTGCTCACGCTGTGCCATGCTATTGAGGTAATCACTTTCTTTTGCCAACAACTAAACTAAGGGCTGTGTTGATTAAAGAATTGTCCACAAGTGATTGAGCAGTTCCCTGTCATCATTACGGTACGTGACCGATTGACACCGTTGGTGAAGTTATTAACTTGGTTGGACTCCGTTGGGCAGCGTGAGATCTGGCTGTGTGACAACTCCAGCACATACCCCCCAATGGTGGAGTTCCTCAAGACGACAAGTCACCGGGTGATGTTCAACAACTTCAATCTCGGGCACCGTGCACCATGGCTCAGTGGTCTGGTACCTGAACTTGGCAGTGATCGTCATTTCATCGTCACCGACCCTGATGTTGTTCCGATAAAGGAATGTCCAAAAGACGTTTTGCCACTCTTTAAACGCACATTGGAACAGAATCCAGATATTGACAAGGTGGGTTTCTCACTGAAGATTGATGACCTTCCTGACCATTACCGGCATAAAAAGAACGTCATTACTTGGGAGAGTCAATTCTGGAGTGACCGATTCTCAAGTCGATTCTTTCGTGCTCCTATTGACACCACGTTTGCTATGTATCGTCCAGGTTCACGTCATGAAAATGGCAAGTCGCTTCGCTCAGCGCCACCATGTGTGGCACGCCATACACCGTGGTATCAAGACTCGCGCCATCCAACTGACGAAGAGCAGTACTACGCCAAGCATGCTGATTCTCTGATTTCCAATTGGAATGGGCGAACTTTACCTGCCAACGTTCAGGCCAAGTTACGGACATTGCGTAAGTCAATGAAACCCGCAAAAGAGTAACTGAGCTGTATGTCTGAGAGCGTGATCAAGGTTGCTGGCTTGTGGAAAAACTTTCGTATGTATCACGAGCGCAATCGCTTCATTAAAGCTGCTCTACTGCGTGGTCGACGTGCCACCTATGAAGATTTTTGGGCACTCCAGGATGTCTCTATTGATGTCCGAGACGGTGCCACAATCGGTTTTATTGGTGCTAACGGTTCGGGGAAATCTACGTTTCTCAAGTGCCTCACTGGCATCTACCGACCCGATCGCGGTTCTGTGGAGGTCACTGGCACGGTTGCAGCGCTGCTAGAACTCGGCGCTGGTTTTAGTCCCGAACTGACAGGACGCGAGAATATTTTTTTAAATGGTTCCATCTTGGGAATGTCCCGTAATGACATCAAACAAAAACTTGATGCGATTGTCGAGTTCGCAGGTATTGGAGAGTTCATTGACACACCAGTAAAGAACTTTTCGTCAGGGATGACTGTCCGCCTCGGTTTCTCTATCGCTGCGCACGTAGAGCCGCATATCTTGCTGATTGATGAGGTGCTCTCGGTCGGAGACCAAAGTTTTCAGCGTCGATCAAGTGAGAAAATTGAGGAGTTCAGACGTGAAGGTCGCACGATTGTGGTGGTAAGTCATAGTCTTGGTGTCGTTGAGCATCTCTGTACTGAAACCGTATGGCTAGAAAAAGGTGCAGTACGAATGCGTGGACCATCGTCTGAGGTGATCGCAGCATATTCCGGTGGCAGTTACCAGACGCACTTACGAGATGGTGACAGTCTGCACGAACAGTGGGGTACGGGGGACGCCCAGCTAACTTCTCTCCATCTTGGTGATTCCGCAGGAAACGCTGTTTCTCTCGTTGAAACTGGTGCTGCTCTGCGCCTCACCCTGCAGATGAATGCTCATACGCAGATTGAATCACCAATCATTCGGGTTTCAATAGACACACTGCAAGGTCAACATGTGTGGTCGACGTCCACCCAACAGGGGCATACCCACTTGCGGGTGTTGGATGGCCCAACAACTGCCGTTATAGCGATTCCGAATTTACCGCTTCTCGATGGTCAATACACCATCTCAGCGTCAATTTCGGATGCCACTGGCACCACCGAGATTGATCATCATCGCAATTGGGTGACATTTGATGTCCACCACCGCGGCATCTATGACTCAGGCGTTGTGCACATTCCGTCAACATGGACCGTACACCGCGACTAGTAGCTACACCTCTTCGGCAACACGCTGCGAGAACGTCTTGAATACCCGTAGTCCCAACACCAACGATATTGCAGCTGCCGCAAAGCAGAATCCCAGATCCCCGACCGTCGGCAACCTCCCGTCATATATTGTCTGTCGCAACGCGCGCAGGTACACCGTTGGTGGGTTCCAGCGCAACAAAAATAACACTGTGTCACTCACTTGTCCCTCAAATCGTTTTGGATCATAAATCACTGGTGTCGCAAAGAACCACACTTGATTGAAAATATTCCAAAGATATCCAAGATCGCGAAAATAAACTGCCCCAACGGCCAGCATCAATGCGATGCCGGTTCCAAAAACTGTCAATGTCACCATCAAAATGACAGTGATAGGCAAATAGGCGTACAACGGGCTACCCAATGCGGCAAGTACAACGCTCACAATTGTGATTTCAATTGAGAATTGTACAAAACTAAACACGACCTGTGAGAGCACGAGTGTCTCGCGTGGGAAAAAGACCTTGCGTATGAGCGACGCGTTTCCAGTCATGCTCTGCAGTCCGAGACCACATACCAACGAAAAAAATCCCCACGGGACGATCCCACTCAGTAGATACAGGCCATAGGTATCAATTCCTGATGGGTCCCCAACCGGCGCTGTAATGCCAAATGCGACACCAAAGACAAACGTATAAATCAACATTTGGCTCAACGGATTGAGCAATGACCAGGCCCAACCGAGGAATGATCCGCGATATCGCTGCTTCAACTCTCTGACCGTCAGGTTCCACAGCAATCCACGAGATTGCACGATGTCTCTTATTTGCTGCATCAGGAGCAAGCGTAACCTTGCAGCACTGTGCAACCCGCCAACAGTTCAACTTACCTAGACTTGTACGTAATGGCCACTGAAATACCCCCAGTACGCGGGCGGTCTGTGCCGTCGGAGGCTGATGCCGAAGCAACAACTGATGGTCATCTGCGTGCGCTGCTGCTGGAGGCTCAGTTGCGATTACTGGAGAGTCGAGATTTTGCAATCGGAGCTGCTGCTCGCGTTGGCGAAACACAGACACGACTGGTAACGAAAGAGATTGAACTTGCAAATGCCTTTACTTCAAACCACGAACAAAATCTTCATATTCAGAACCATATTGCACACATTGCACGACTGGAAGAGGCTTTGAACGGTGTTACGCACCGCGTACATGAGCTCACAGTCCGATCTAGGCAACTCGACGACGTATATGCATCCGCCACGTGGCGAATAGGGAGAATTGTGCTACTTCCAATTCGTATATTGCGCCGGGTCCTGCACCGTTCATGATTCATCCAGTCCCGAGAGCTGTACCGCGCTTTAGCATCATCACACCCGTCTTCAATCCCCCATCAGATGCGTTTGAAGAATGTATAGAGTCTGTTTTTGCCCAGACGTTCAGTGACTGGGAATGGTGTCTCGTTGATGACTGTTCGACGAACTCGTGGGTGAGGCAGCGTCTATTGCAATTGCAGGCACATGACACACGCGTCCGTATCTTTTTTCGCCAATCCAACGGTGGAATCGTTGCTGCATCTAATGATGCACTTTCGCTAGCGGAAGGTGATTTCATTGCTCTCCTTGATAATGATGACGCTCTCCACCCATCGGCACTCGCAAAGGTGAACGAGGTGATTTTGGCCAACGGGAATGTCGACTATGTATACACAGATGAAGACAAGATTGATGATTCTGGACGTCATTACGACACATTTTTGAAACCAGATTGGTCGCCACAACGCTTTCTTGCTCAGAACTACTGCAGTCATCTGTCCATTATTCGTCGGTCATTGGTCAACTCTGTAGGTCGATTTCGATCAGGCTTTGATGGATCTCAGGACTACGACTTGTTTCTACGCATCATTGAACGTGCACGATTGATTATCCATATCCCCGAGGTTCTCTATCACTGGCGAGCAGTCCTTGGGTCAACGGCTCGTGCTAGTGATGAAAAACCGTACGCCTTTATTGCAGCAATGAAAGCTGTACGCGAGGCACTCGCTCGCCGCTCGATTCTGGCAACGGTGACTAAGGCCGATCCTTATCCGTTTCAAAGAGTTGTGCGACAACTTAGCGCGTTTCCGAAAATCAGCATCATCATCCCGACATGCGGTATCCACAAGCGTGTTTTCGGAATTGATACATGTTTGGTGGTGAATTGCGTGGAAAGTATCTTGTCAAAGTCGACCTACCTCAATATTGAAGTCGTTGTGGTCATTGACGACCACTCGCCCGAAGATGCGTGGACGGGATTGCGGGCGATTGCTGATCCGCGGCTGCGTCTATTGTCCTACGACAAACCGTTTAATTTTTCATCTAAATGCAATGTCGGGGTGGTCAACAGCGACGGAGAATACGTCCTACTACTTAATGACGACACCGAGGTGATTGATGAACAGTGGCTAGAGACGCTGGCGAGTTACCTTGAAGAACCAGATGTAGCAATGGTGGGGCCAATGCTGCTTCTTGAAGATGGAAGAATCCAAAGTGCGGGGCACTCCAACACCCCTATCCCACATAACTTTCGAACCGGACAATCGATCCAAGGTCCAGGAGAGTTTGGCGTGCTAGCAGTAGCCCGCGAGTGCAGCGGAATCACAGGGGCTTGTGCACTCATCCGACGAACTGCCTACGAAGAAGTTGGTGGATTAAGCCCAATTTTTCCAAAGGCCTTCAACGACGTTGACTTTTCCTTCAAGTTGCTCGACGCGGGCTATCGAATCATGTGGACTCCACACACCCGCCTATTTCATTTTGAAACTGCGTCACGACCTACGGGTGTCGAGTCGAGTGAAGTTGAGTTGCTGCATGAGCGTTGGCAGCGCAGGTTTGACAACGACAAATACTGTCGTCTGGTCTGAGGTAACTAGCTAACGCTGCGGCGAATTGGAGTCACGTTTGGTTTCTCCGCTTCGACAAGTTCTTCAGGGTGAAGGGCTTCGTTGA
>JAQCJO010000077.1 GCA_027592925.1 Actinomycetota bacterium
GGGTGGGGATCGAACCCACGACCCACGGATTAACAGTCCGTTGCTCTGCCAGCTGAGCTACCTCGGAAAGGAAGTCTTGACAATCCTAGCGCTGGGATTTGAGCGTTTCGACAATTTGCCAAATGCACTCTGGGTTGGCAATTGCTTCACTATTGCGCACGGGTCGGCCATTGACCGCATCGGCAAGTGCCAGTTCTACAAGTTTGTTGCTGCGTGTTCGGGGCAGATCAGACACCTCGACCACGAGGCCGGGCACGTGCCGCGGTGTGCACGCCACGCGAATTCGTGATTTGATGTCGCCAATAAGTTCGTCAGTCAAAGTCATACCTTGGGCAAACCGCACAAGTAACACGATGCGCACATCGTTGTCGATCTCTTGACCAAACACCAGACTCTCGAGCACGCCTGGATGCTGCTCAACTACGCGCGTGATCTCTGCCGTACCGATGCGCACGCCACCCGGATTGAGTGTGGTGTCGCTGCGACCATGAATTACCATTCCGTGATGCTCGGTCCACGAAGCAAAGTCACCTTGCGCCCACATGCCAGGAATGCGCTCGAAATATGCACTCAAATATTTTGGGCCTGGCTGCATTGGGTCTGGTGCGCCATCCCTGCCGTCATTCCAAAAACCAAGTGGAGTCGATGGAAATGGTTGACGACACACCAACTCTCCTGCAACACCTGGTTGATCAAACAGCGATTTATACCTATCGTCTTCATCGCTAACAGCGTCACTTGCCATGCCGAGCATTGGGCCTTGGATCTCTCCTCTATATATAGGACGCGTTGGGTCTCCGCCTACAAAGCACGCGCACAAATCGGTGCCACCCGAGATGCTCGATAAATGCACGTCTTGTTTGACCGACGTGTATACCCAGTCGAAACCTTCTGGCGAAAGCGGAGAACCAGTCGAACAAATAGTGCGCAGAGACTGCAGGTTGTGAGATGCGCGCGGCTCGATACCCGCCTTGCGCACAGAGTCGATGTATTTTGCCGAAACACCAAGAAGCGTGATTTTTTCGCTGTCAACAATGTCAAACAGTCGATCAGTGTTGGGCATTGTGGGCGCACCATCAAACAGCACCGCTGTTGCACCGCTCACAAGCACCGACACCAACCAATTCCACATCATCCAACCAGTGGTTGTGAAGTACATGACACGGTCGTCTTGTCCAAGATCGCAATGCAACTGATGTTCTTTCATGTGCTGAATCAGTACGCCACCCGTTCGATGCACGATGCATTTTGGTACACCAGTTGTGCCACTCGAATACAGCACATACCATGGGTGATCAAATCCAAAACGTTGAGGTGCAACAGGCGACAACAATCCACTCGAGACAAACTTTTCGTAATCAAGCAATCCATCGCGACTGTGCTCGCCCACACTCATGTTGCTCACCAGAACTGTGGCTACAAGAGTTGGCAAGCCTGTGCGAATTTCCGTCAAGCGCTCGAGACAATCGAAGTCTTTACCGTTGTAACGATAGCCATCGACCGCAACAAGAACCTTTGGTTCAATTTGGCCAAAACGATCAGTCACACCATTTGCCCCAAAGTCGGGTGATGCCGACGAAAACACAGCACCAAGAGACGCTGCGCCGAGCATGATCTCAACAGCCTCGATCGAGTTTGGCAACCATGCAGCCACCCTGTCGCCCGCAACGACACCGAGTTGTTTAAGTGACCCGGCGATTGCGGCCACACGCAGAGATAATTCATTCCACGTGCGACTGCGCCTCGCCCCAATCTCGTCGATGGCCACCAGCGCCTCATTCGCGCCATGAGCAGTGCCACTTTTTCGCAAAAAGTTTTGGACCACACTGAGTTGGGCATCAGGAAAAAACTTGGCGGTTGAGATTGGTGTGCCCGCACTGTTTGGAACAAATGCACGATCGCCTTTATGCCCGATGACACCACACTCGTCCCACACCTGCGACCAAAATTCGCTCGGTTGCGCAACCGACCACGCATGCAAATCAGCCGATTTATTGACCCTTTTCGCAAACTGATTCATTCGCGACTGAGTAATGCGCTCATCTGTTGGCATCCACAGGGCTTTGGCTAATTCGGGCATCGGCACTAACCTAATAAAGCCGTTACAAACATTGGCAATTACGGGCAGTTTTTGTCTGACGACCATATGAAGTGAAGGGAACGTTATGAATTGGGGAGCATTTATCACTTGCGCCGTTACAGGCTCTGGAGAGACAGCCCATAAGAGCGACAAGGTACCCGTCACCCCAGAACAGATTGCCAACTCGTGCATCGAGGCCGCCAAAGCAGGTGCCGCGGTGGTGCATATTCACGTGCGCAACCCACAAACCGGACTCGGTTCGCGTGACACCGAACTGTATGCCGAAGTTGTTGATCGTGTTCGATCATCCGACACCGACGTGGTGATCAACCTGACCGCAGGCATGGGTGGCGACTTAGTGCTCGGTGGCGACGAAGATGTGTTGCCGCTTGCCGTTGGCACCGACATGGTGGGTTCGACAGAGCGTCTCGATCACGTCACTCGCCTTCTTCCAGAAATTTGCACACTCGACTGCGGCACGATGAACTTCTCGAGTGGCGGTGACTATGTGATGACAAACACGCCAAGCGTGTTGCGCAAGATGGCGAAAATCGTGCAAGACCTTGGCGTACGACCAGAACTCGAAGTCTTTGACACAGGCCACTTGGTGATGGTTAAAGATTTGATTAAAGACGGACTGCTCGACGACCCAGTGATGATTCAGTTGTGCATGGGCATCGCCTATGGCGCACCAGATGACACAAACACATTTATGGCACTAGTCAACCAGATTCCGCCAGGAGCGGTGTTCTCTGCATTCTCCATTGGAAGAATGCAGATTCCGTTCGTTGCCCAAGCAGTGCTTGCGGGTGGCAATGTGCGCGTGGGTCTTGAAGACAACTTGTATCTCAATCGCGGTGAACTGGCCACCAATGGCAAACTCGTCGAGCGTGCGGTCAACATTTTGGAAAACATGAACGTATCTGTCATGGGACCTGCCGAAGTGCGCGAAAAACTACAGCTCACAAAGCACGCGTAAGGAACAGCAATGAGCGGTCTACCTGGATTAAAAACTGTTGGCCTGCTCGGTGGCGGAGTTATTGGCGGTGCATGGGCTGCACGATTTGCGCTCAATGGTGTTGATGTCAAGTTGTACGACATTGACCCGCAAGCCACTCGCAAGATGGGCGAAATTATGGGCAACGCTCGCCGCGCCTATCGCAAACTCACACTTGCACCACTGCCCCAGGAAGGCACCATCACATTTGTATCGACGCCCGAAGAAGCAGTAACCGATGTTGACTTCGTGCAAGAGAGCGCACCAGAACGCCTGGAGTTGAAACAAGAGTTGCTTGCACGCGCAAGCAAGGCAGCATCACCGACCACAGTGTTTGGCTCATCCACTTCTGGACTCTTGCCTACAAAAATACAAAAAGACATGGTCAACCCAGAGCGTTTTGTTGTTGGCCACCCATTTAACCCTGTGTATCTGATGCCACTTGTCGAGATCTGTGGTGGCGATCTCACATCGCAGGCGACTAAAGAACGTGCGCGCGAGGTCTACACACAAATCGGCATGCGACCACTCATGCTGAGCAAAGAGATTGATGGTTTTGTTGCCGACCGACTCATGGAAGCACTATGGCGCGAAGCGTTGTGGATGGTCAATGACGGCATTGCCACAGCAGAAGAAATTGATGATGCAATGCGCTTTGGTCCTGGCCTTCGTTGGTCATTCATGGGCACCTTCCTCGTGTATCGCATTGCTGGTGGCGAAGCCGGCATGCGACACTTCATGGCGCAGTTTGGCCCATCACTGAAGTGGCCATGGACAAAGTTGATGGACGTACCAGAACTAGACGATGTACTGCTTGAGAAAATCGTTTCGCAATCTGACGATCAAGCAGGAACTGCGACCATTCGCGAACTCGAAGCCTTGCGTGACGATTGTTTGGTTTCGGTGTTTCAGGGTCTGCGCAACCAAAATTATGGAGCGGGCCAAGTGTTGGCCGATTACGAAAAGATGTTGTTTGGTCGCGGCCCAATACCTGTGCTCGACCCACTTGCACCATCGGTCTCGCACGAGATGTTTATTCCTGCCGAGTGGACGGACTACAACGGCCACACCAACGACTCGCGTTATTCGCAACTCGTGAGCGAAGCAAGCGACACGTTCTTTCGAGCGATTGGCTTTACACCCGAGTATCTCGCCACTGGTCGCACGTTTTACACCGTTGAAGGACACTCAAGATTTCTTGACCAGACGCGCGCTGGAGACAAAATAAAGGTGCTCACTCGGGTTTCGTCATACGACGAAAAGCGAATTCATTTGTGGTCTGAAGTCGTACGCGAAGACGGCGTTGTGGCATTTACTGCCGAGCACCTCTTTATGCATGTCGACACGTCAACAGAAAAAACATCTCCAATGGGTAGCGAAATGTTTGCGCTGCTCAAGCCAATTGCTGATGCCCATGCAAAACTTCCTGCCCCAATCGGTATCGGTCGACATGTCGGCGAACGCCCCGCAAAGTAGCAGCGTCTCGCCGCTTGCCCCGTGGCAGCCAGGAGATGTGGTTCCCGCGCCCCTCAACATCTATTCGTGTCTTGTCGAGCAAGAGTGGGTTGATTACAACGGCCATATGACAGAGGCCGCATATTTGTCCGCTTTTGGTTGGGGTTCTGACGCACTGTTTACCTATATCGGCGACAACGACGCATACCGATCTGCTGGCAATTCGTTTTATACGGTCGAGACACACATTGTCTATGAAGTCGAAGCATTTCTCGGCGAGCCACTGCGCATCGAAACTCGTGTGCTGGATGTGGACGTGAAGCGTTTGCACATTCATCACACCATGTTCAATGGCGACAACGGCAAGAGGCTTTCAACCACCGAACAGATGTTGGTGCATGTGGACATAGACGCGGGCAAGTCTGCACCGATACTTCCCCACGTTGCTGCCGCTCTTGACGCAATCCACAAAAGTCATTCGGTACTCCCGACACCCGAAGATGTTGGCAGAATTATGAAGATCAAGAAAAAGTAAGCCAAGCACAAATACAAATAGGAGACTCCCATGCAATTTGCACTCACCGACGAACAAGAAGCAATCGTTGCCACAACGCGATCATTTGTTGAACGCGAACTCATCCCCCACGAAGAAACAATCGAAAAACTAGGCCACGTGCCAAAGGAACTCGAAGAAGAGATTAAAAAGAAGTCAATAGCTGCAGGTATTTATGCTTGCAACATGCCTACAGAATACGGCGGTGGCGGGCTCGACTCGTTTGACACCACCTTGGTCGACCGCGAATTTGGTGCAACTTCATATGCATTGCATTACATCGTTGCTCGCCCGTCCAATATTTTGCGCGCATGTACGGAAAGTCAGATTCAGGAATACCTCATCCCCA
>JAQCJO010000078.1 GCA_027592925.1 Actinomycetota bacterium
TCGGACGGACTCGAACCGCCAACCCTCTGATCCGAAGTCAGATGCTCTATCCATTGAGCTACGAACGCTTGTGCACTACATATTAGTGGTGTGTTACCGCAGTGACTACAGCCGTATTTCGTAGAAGGCGTTGACCGAATGGTCGATATCAAGTTTGCGGAAGTGTGAGAAACCTGCAGCTTTAGCCATTGATGCGGCGTTAGTTGCCGAGAGACCGAGTGTGCCAAGCCCAGCACCGCCCGGTGCCGACATGGCGGACGACATACATGACAACACGCTGATGCCGTACATCAGGGGAGCCATTGGATTCTTTTGCATGTTGAGTGCAAACGTGTCGTGGGCTTTGATGTCGACGAGTAACCACATGCCGTTTGGTTTGAGTGCGGCATGAATGGCTTGCATCATTTCGGCAGGGTGTGTCATGTCGTGAATGCAATCAAACGTAGTAACAAAGTCGACTGAGTGGTCGGCGGGCAGTGGGTTTGTGCGGGCGTCGTTGAAATGTGCATTGTCCAGTTTTGAGTCCTTTAGTTTTTGTGCTGCGCGATCGAGTGCGTACTGACTGATCTCATAGCCAATGAACGAACTCTTTGGAAAAGCCTTTGCCATGAGCAGCACTGCGCCACCAGCGCCACAACCAATGTCGGCAATTGATGCTCCAGCATCAAGAACTTTCGTAACACCGTCGAGCGCGGGGAGTACTGCTGAGATGAGATTTGCATTTGTCCATGGCTCGAAACTGCGCTCGATGCCAATTGCGCCTTCTGGGCCGTGGCTGTCGTAGTTATGGCCGATGCCGGTGCGGAAACTTTCGGGCATTTGCTTCAGTGATTCCATCGTTTGTGGCAGCCGATGGAACATACCCATTCCGAATGCTGGGTGAGTGTCGCTGGCAAGTACTGCGGTTTGTTCTGGTGACAAATAGAACGTGTCGTCATCAATCGCTAGTCCTGATGTTGTTGCTGATGTCGGCTTGTTGATTGTGGAAATCATTTTTGCAGCAGCCTGGTTGTATGACCACTCGCGCACCCACCGCTCATTCAATCGTGTTGCGTGCGCAAGTTGGGCAGTGGTAAGTGGTTGTTGCGCCGCCGCAAGTGCTTTATACAAACCGAGTTGATCACCCAAATGCACCATGCCCGAGGTGACGGCTCCTTCAAGCTTGCTAAAAAGCAGAAAAGAGAAGAGTTTGAGCTTGTCGGGATCGAGTTGTTCCATGGGGCAGACTGTAGTTATAAAAACACTCCCCAAAGTGATCGCAGTTGTAGGTGTTGTGGCTATTGGAATGGCAACTGTCAGCGGATGTGGTGACAGAGACCGTGAAGACCACTCAATGGTGGTGCAGGCATCAACAGACAGAGGTGTGACAGTCCAAGCAACAGGCACTATCAAGGTGGTGCCAGACGGTGTCTCATTTAATTTTTCGGTGACCGCACTGACCGACTCGACTGCAACTGCAGTGTCACAAACAAGCGACGCAGCCGCGAAGGTGCGCGATGCTCTTGATGCTCAAGGCGTAGCAAAAGACGACATTGCGACTCAAAATGCAACGGTGTACCCAGAATACAACTATCTCGCTGACGGCACGACGTCATTGAAGGGGTATCGGGGTCAGCAAGTGTTTGTGGTGACATTGCGCGACGCAGCAAAGGCTGGCGAAGTTGTTGATGCAGTCGTTGCAGCTGGTGGTAATGCGTTGCAGATCAGTTCGGTGACACCCACACTGCTTGATACCGATGCGGCTGCAGCCGACGCGCGCGACAAAGCCGTGTCAATCGCTAAGAGCAAAGCTGAGGCATATGCCAAATTGCTGGATGTTGATTTGGGTGATGTGGTGTACGTAACAGAGGTATCTGCACCAGCAAACTTTGTGCCAACGTTGACGGCAGACAAGGCGGTGGGTGCTACCGGGAGTGCACCGACGCAGATTGATCTTGGTCTACAAGAAGTGTCGGTGACGATTGAAGTGCGTTGGAGCCTGAAGTAACGCTTCGTTTGATCAGAGCGAGATTTGCATAACGACATGCTCAATGTTGTTGAGCAGAGTGTCGCGTGTATACGTCCATCCTCTTTTTTTGTACCACTGTTGTTGGTGGTCGGTGTAGAGAAACATCTCTGAGTAGCCAAGTTCTCGTGAACGATTTACAACATGATCGATGAGTGCTGAGCCAACCCCAAGTTTGCGGGCTTCTGGAACGACAAAGACTGCAGCAAGCCACGGGCCAGGCTCGGTTGCACCAGGCAGTTCGTCGTCATCAACAAGTGTTGCTAGGCCAAGCAGCTCATTTGCTTGGTTGATGGCAGCAAAGACTTCGACGAAGCGACCGGCGTAAGTGCCATTGACATTGAACATGTCGAGGTAGGTCTGAGTCGTGTCTTCGGGGAAGTCGAGCTTCCATGCAACTCGAGACATCTCTGCTGCCTGTTGATGGAGATGTGGAACGTGTTTGATATGGGTGACGGAAAATGCGGTGAGTTGTGATGGCAATACAAATGAACCATCGGCATTGCAAGGGAAGTCAATCACTTGGCTGACAGCGTCGAGATTGATCACACCATATATATGTGGGAACAATGGCTCGTCGGGGAGCGAAGGTGAGCCGTCAATGTGCGCAGGGGGTTCCCACTTCAACGGGCTTGTGAGCGCGGCGGGGTCGATTTGTACCAGCACCATGTCGGTTGCGCCTCGGTAGTACTTGTTGGCAACATCGCTCATTTTGTGCTCAGTAGAGCAGTGAATAAAACCTTCACTAGCAAGTGACGGCGCTGTGATGAAGCCTTGCTGCTGTGCCTCAATCCAGTTTGCCGAATTGGTCAAATGCAATATCACGCGCCTCAGCGTATTGGTTTAACTGCTGTGGTAGTTGGGAGCCTCGTGTGTGATGGTCACATCGTGTGGGTCACATGCTTTACAAAATGTTTAATGGCGAAAGTGACGTGTGCCTGTGAAGATCATCGCGATTCCACTGTTATTGGCTAGAGCGATCGACTCATCATCACGTTGGCTGCCCCGAGGCTGCACAATGACCGCAACGCCAGCATTGATCAGCATCTGTGGACCGTCTACAAAAGGGAAGAACGCATCGCTTGCAGCAACACTGCCACGTGCTCGATTGCCTGCTCGCTCGCATGCCAGTCGGGCTGCGTCGATGCGATTTTGTTGGCCGCCGCCAATACCCACGGCCGATCCGTCATTAACTAAAACAATGGCATTGGACGCCACGGCCGCACAAGTGATCCATGCCGTGACGCAGTCGCGCAATTGGTTGGCAGTTGGCTGCGCTGTTGTGACCACCTGCCAAGCGCTCGTATCGACATGCACAGGGTCGGTGTCCTGAACGAGGAATCCACCAGAGATTTGGCGTAGATGACGATCTTGTGGTGTTGGTGCAGGTGACTGCAAAACTCTGAGGTTTTTCTTTGCCGACAGAATTTCGATCGCACCAACTTCGTATGAAGGCGCAATGAGTACTTCGGTAAATACTTCACTGAGATCACGGGCCATCTCGACCGTTGCTTCGCGATTGAGTGCAACAACGCCACCAAATGCGCTCAGGGGGTCGCATGCGTGCGCATTGCGATAGGCATCTTCAATCGTGGTGGCTATGGCGAGTCCGCATGGGTTTGCGTGCTTAATCACAACTGCGCATGGCTCGTCAAACGACCAAGCCAATCGGCAGGCCGCTTCGCTATCGAGCACATTGAGGTAACTCATCTCTTTGCCGCCAAGTTGACGAATTGTTGACCACCAACTCTGTTCTCCATCGACGGTGTAACGAGCTCCACGCTGGTGCGGATTTTCTCCATATCGCAGCGTCTGTTCGCGCACGAGATTGAGCGTGATGCGTTGCGGTAATTCTGATGAAGTCGTGTCAGTAGCTGTTGCAAACCACTGTGCAACTTGGGCGTCGTAGGCAGCGGTAGTTGCGAAGGCCTGTGCTGCAAGTTGTTGGCGCATTGCAGGCGGCACGCTGCCACTAGTACGAATGACATCGATGATCGGGTTGTACTGCGATGGCTCCGTGACCACTGCAACATGGGCATAGTTTTTGGCTGCAGCGCGCACCATTGCTGGCCCGCCCACATCGATCAGTTCTATAGATGGGTTGCTCGAGAATGGATAGAGATTGATGGCAGCAAGTGCGATGGGCTCGATGTTGTGGGTATGCATGTCGGCGACGTGTTCGGCATTATCGATGTCAGCCAAGAGCGCGCCATGAATAGATGGGTGCAAGGTGACAACACGGTGACCCAAGATGGCCGGGTAGCCCGTAACTGTGGCGACATCAATAACAGGAATGCCGGCATCGGCAATAACTTTTGCAGTGCCACCGCTCGACAACAAATCCCAACCGAGGTTGTGTAACTCGCGCGCAAAATCCGCGACACCTGTTTTGTCGAACACACTGAGTAACGCGCGGGGCACAGGCTTAGTGTCGCATATTTTTGAGTGGTGCGCGTGATTCTGCGAGCAATGAAGCAATCACAATGAGTACCCCTAGCCACGCAACAGTCGATGGTCGTTCGCTTAAAACGATTACTCCGAGCACGGTTGCGACAACTGGCTCGAGAAGAGTGAGCAGCGTTGTCTGACTGGGTTTGAGGTGGCCTAAACCAGTTGCATACGACCAATAGGCGAGAGCGAGCGTGACAATGCCGAGCCAAAACACCATCACGATTGCATCGCCGTGAGTGATCCATTTCAGATTGACAAAAAATAATGTTGGCGCAAGCATGACGGAAGCGATGCCAAACACGCGTGCCATTGCGAGTTCGCTCGAGACTCCACTCGAAAGAATGGTTTTGCTGCCAAGTGCAAAGATGGCGTAGCCAAAACCAGCGCACAGTGCGAGCGCAACACCCGACACTGTGACTTGAGATTCTTTACCTGAACCGACAATCAGACCCATGCCAATAATTGCAAACACTGTGGTGCCGAGCCATGAAAGCGCAGGGACTTTTCGCAATGACATCGCCGAGATGGCGCCTGTGATCAGTGGCGCCGAACCGAGTGCGACAACCGTGCCGACAGCCACGCCTGTTGAACGCACTGCACTAAAAAATGCGGCACCATACAGAGCCTGACCGAATGCAGTTGCGATCCACGCCCGAGCGGCAAGAGGTGCACGCTCGACTGTGTGACGACGACTGGGTCGCAAAAAAGCAATGATGAACAGCACGAGTGACCCAATGAAAAAGCGGATGGTGGCGACCCCAAGTGGAGAGGAACCGTCGGGCCCAAGTTGTTGTGCCGTGCCCGTGGTGGCAAAACACACTGCTGCCAACACAACGAGATGGCGAGAGCGCATGGAAAGAACCGTAGTTGGTGCGCCTGTAGATTTGAGGTGAGTATTGCTCCTGTAGCTCAGTTGGATAGAGCGGCGG
>JAQCJO010000014.1 GCA_027592925.1 Actinomycetota bacterium
AAACACTTCGGTGTTTGTCAGCCGACCCGCCGGTGTTGCTGCGTAGCGACAATGTTGGGAATGGTCGTATCACGGGCGTTCAACGGCTGATGGACGGGGGTTCGATTCCCCCCAGCTCCACTAGTTGCATTATGGGTTTATGCATTGACCTAACTTGTATGGTGGCGTCATGCATTCATCAGAAATTCCAGTCGCACACACACCATCTGGCGGCTACGGCGCAACCTTTCCCCCGCTGATTCTTGGAGATTGCACCGAGCCACTTGTTGAAGGCGCACCCGACCTGCGCGGTGTCTGGAAAACGGTGAGTGCAACTCGCGGTGGCGTGCAGGTACCACCTGATGATCGATTGATGTCGTACACCGAGCGCATTGAACAATGTGGAAACCGAATCGTTGATTGTGGTGGAGGAACGATCGCTGATTGTCGCGCAGACGGCACCGAAGAACATGGTGTGCACGATGTATCAGTCTTTGATTACACGACGCCCATTCACGTCGTTGCAAGTTATGAAGACTCTGTATTTGTGTTACGCCCAGTTGGCATTCCTGGAATTGAAGTCACTCGCCAACTCGACCAAAATGGAAACATGATCTGGCAGCGTCCAGACATGGGAGGGGTTCGAGTCGTTTTACAACGAGTAGTAGACGCAGTCTGACAGCGTAGATTTGTAGTCTGATGAAGTTCGCACCAATCTCTGATCGCCTCACGGGGCTCGGCGCAGCCAAATGGGCTGTGCATTCAGAGTCGCTCCGTCGTGCAGCGCTTGGACAACCCATCATCATCTTGTCAATTGGCGAACCAGACTTGCCACCACCCGCAAAGGTCCTTGACCAAGCCAGCAACTCAATGCGCAGCGGTCGTACTCGTTACGCAGCCGGTCAGGGCGAGCCAGAGGCGCTCCTTGCAATTGCAAATCATCTCAGCAAGCGTTCGGGCAATCCCGTTACCCCCGAAGAAGTTCTGTACACGGCAGGCACCCAAAATGGTTTGTGCACTGCCCTGTTTACGCTCGTCGAGGCCGGCGACGAAGTACTCGTTCCCGATCCGTACTACGCGACATATGAAGGACTGGTTGCCGCATCAGGCGCAACGTTTGTTGCCGTGCCGACTTCTCCAGACAACGGATTTCACGTCACTGCCTCGGCTATCGAAGCCGCAATTACACCGAGAACGAAAGTGTTGCTGCTCAGTAATCCAAGCAACCCAACTGGAGCAGTGCTGTCGGTAGAAGAAATCGATGCGATCGGCGAAGTATGCGAGCGCCACGATCTGTGGATTATCTGCGACGAGGTGTACGCCGACATGACATTTGATGGCACATTCTGCTCACCGTTTGACAGACCACACCTCCGCCATCGCACACTCAGTGTTTCATCCATCTCTAAGTCGCATGCACTGCCAGGTTTTCGTGCAGGCTGGGTTGCATGCCCTGCCGAAGTGACCTCACGACTCGTTCTCGTTGCCGAAGCAATGCTGTTCGGCTCTCAACCGTTTATTGAAGATGCACTTGCAGTTGCATTAAACGAAACCCACCCAGAGGTTGAACGCATGCGCGCTGCATACAAAGAACGCGCAGCCGTGTTAGTTGAGGCATTTGCAGGCTCAACATCGGTTTCAGCGCGCCTACCCGAGGGCGGAATGTTCATCATGCTCGATATTAGAAAAACTGGTTTAACTGGAGAACAGTTTGCGTGGCGACTGCTCGATGAAGAAAATGTGGGCGCGATGCCGGGCGAAAGTTTTGGTAGCGGCGGCGCAGGCCACGTGCGTGTTGCACTCACCGTCGAATCTGAATTGCTCAAGGAAGCGAGTACCCGTATCCGTCGTCTCGCCGATACGTGTCTTACTGAGCGCAAGTAAAAGCAGATACAAACCAACATGACCACCGATCAGCTCAAAGTTGGTGAAGCAATCATCGATCTGTTGTCGCGCGAATACGGCGTAGATGTCGTATTCGGAATACCCGGCGTACACAACATCGAGTTGTATCGAGGTCTTCATCGCTCAGGCGTGAAAACCATCTCTCCGCGCCACGAGCAAGGTGCGGGGTTTATGGCCGACGGTTGGTCAATCGTTACTGGCAAGCCTGGCATCTGCGTGCTCATCAGTGGTCCTGGACTTACCAATGCACTCACACCAATCGCGCAGGCGTATCACGACTCTCGACCAATGCTCGTGATTGCATCCACCACTCCAACTAATGCACTCGGCAAAAGTTTTGGACCGTTGCATGACCTTCCCGATCAGGCTGCAGTTGCACGCTCGGTCTGTGCGTTTAGCGAAACAGTTACCGACCCGACGCTGATTCCGGCACTCATTGAGCGAGCATGGAATGTATTTACTTCTGCGCGTCCACGACCAGTGCACATTGCAATCCCCATGGACGTGCTCGCTCAACCGTGCGCACCACTTATGCGGGTGCACACGCCTGCTGCTCGTCCGATCGCGCATGAGAACGACATTTCTCGTGCGCTCGACATCATCAACTCATCACAAACACCAGTGATTATTGCTGGTGGTGGTTCGATCGATGCATCCACACAACTCGTTGCGCTGGCCGAAGCACTTGATGCACCAGTGCTTTTGACTGGCAATGCCAAAGGTGTGGTGTCGTCATCTCACCCACTCTGTGCTGGCAACTGTTTGGTATTCGGCCGTGTGCAAAAAGATATCGAGGCTGCCGATGTCGTGATCGTTGTTGGCACCGAGTTGTCTGATACCGATCTCTACAACGACGGCCGAGCGTTGCAGTTTGGCGGCCACGTTGTGCGCATCGATATTGACCCGGACCAAATTAATCGTCGAACCGATCCAACTGTCGGCATTGTCGGTGATGCCGCACACACAATGGCAGCACTCACTCGTGGCATTGTGGCGCGCAATCCAACTACTGGCGCACAACGTGCGCAGCAATGGCGAGATCATGCGCGCAATAAGACAAGCAACACGTTTGTTCCGTGGCTACAAGTAATCGAGCAATGGCTGCCAGAAAACGCGATCGTTGCGCTTGACTCAACCCAACTCGGATACTCGGCTCATTGGTGGTTGCCGGCATCTTGCAGTCGCTCGTGGCTTGCACCTTATGGTTTTGGCACGCTCGGTTGCGCTCTACCAATGGCAATCGGTGCTGCAGTAGCCGCACCCGACCGACCAGTTCTTGCCATTGCAGGCGACGGCGGTTGGTTATTTACCGTTGCCGAAATGGCAGCAGCACATGATCTCAAGAGCAACATCACGATGGTGCTGTGGGACAACAGTGGCTACGAGCAGATTCGCACATCATTTGACGATGTGGACGCCACACGAATGGGTGTTGATGTCTCTTCACACGACCCCACCGCAATTGCTCGAGGCTTCGGGTGGGAAGCAATCGAAGTGACGACACCACCACAACTTGCAGAGGCCCTCAGCGCCGCATTCGCAAGCAATGCCCCGCGCTTTATTCGGGTTCGGTTATAGCCCTAAGGCCTTGGTAATTGCGTCGACAAGTCGTTCGGGTGAACCTTTACAAGCATCAATTTGTTGCGGCCCCAGCAGTAACTGATACTTGTCATTAACAAATGCAACGACAACGGGAGTCACACCGTTCGCGGCGGCCCTCACCGCTTCAGGCTGATCGTTGCGGTGAAACATTGAAAACGTAAATGGAGACTGGTCGCGACAAGATTTCCAATCTGCGCGCTCTGTAAAAAGACCATGAGTCACATCGCAGAGCGAACAATGCGCGACGCCAAAGCGGGCACCTATCCAATAGGAAACCTCGCCCACAAAGGTGGAGTCGGCGTTGTACACCCCAACTACTTCAATCATGATTAGGCAGTGCGGTAGACAACGAACACTTTGCGCAATGTCTCGTGCACAGTCCAAACGCCCTTCCAGCCGATTGGGAAAATGCAGCTTGATCCAGCAGTCAGTTCAACAGCCTCACCACCGTCTTCATGCACGGTCATCCGGCCTTTCAGAACGTAAATCACTTCGCCGCGAGTGGTGAACTCCCATCGCGATGCACCTGGTTCACATTCCCATGTTCCCGCTGTAACTGTTTCGTTATCAAGGAAAACTTGTGCACGAGTAAGAATCTCTCCACTGAGCGGTTCTGCCGAAGGTTGATCGAGTGGTTTCTCTGTCAATTGCGATACGGGGATGTCGAGTGCGCGAAATGAAATGGTCATGGACGAAAGACTAGGCCATTATGCGCAGATTCTTCTTTGTGGTCAAAAAATACACTGCAGTGAACAGCATCAAAGCGCCCGCAACCGAGAAAGTTTGTGGTGCCGAATCAATTCGTCGCGCGATTAGGCCAATGAAGAGCGCTCCAAGCGGCGCCAAACCAGACATCAATAATGAATGAACGGCCATTACTCGGCCCATCACGGCGGCTGGTGTGTTGTTCTGAATAAGTGTTTGGCTCAAATTCAGATAGAAACCACCACCAATTCCCCAAGCGAACAACAGCACGGCCATCATGGCGATGGAATTGGATTGACCAAGCACGATCTGCACAAATCCGCCCCAGCACAGTCCACCCATAAACCACAAACCTTTTTGCTGAATTTTGTGGTTGTAACGCAAAATGCCAATAGAAGAAACGAACTGGCCGATCCCCAGCAAGCCAAACAAAATTGTTGTCTGACTACCAGATGCTCCGGCCTGCTCTTTAGCAATCTGCGGACCAAGCACTATCCATGGAGCCATCATGTACAAAATTGATGCCGATAACAAAACATAAAACGATCGAACTTCTGCGTGGCCGCGTATAAAACTGATACCACCAAATATCTCTTCACGCATTCTCTTTCGTTGAGTATTGACACTTGCCGGCAGTTGCAACGGAATCAATGCAAAGAATCCGACTAAATGCATTGCCGCTTGCAACCAAAATGCACCCTCAATCCCCCACACTGCAATAGCTGGGCCCGCTGCAACGGGGCCAATTATGAGCCCCAAATTACTGCCAATCGTGTTAACCGCAATGGCGCCCACCAATTTGTCGCTTGGAACAATTGACGGGATAATCGCATTCCTAACTGGCGAGCCGATGGCAATAAAAATTCCAGAAATGAATGAACCGATAACTGCATAGCGAATGGTGATATGCCCAAATGACACCATCGCTGCAACAGCAATGGTTATCAACAGCGCCCCTATCTGACTTACCAACAACAGCATTCGCCGATCGGCGTGGTCGCTCATGACCCCGACAATCAAGGAAATGAGAATTACGGGAACACCCATCACAAATAAAATAAGACCGCTGATATCCGATTTTGCTCCCAGTTCAAGCGCCAACCAGACAAAAGCAAAACGCTGGGTGCTCTGAACAAGGATGAATAAAAAACTGTTAGTCCACAACAACCGAAATGGACGGATCGCAAAAAGCTCTCTTGGCTTAATTCCTCGGTCTTTCGCGAGATCGGTCATGACACGGCATGCTTACAGTTACAAGCTATTGTGAACGAGTTGGAACTACAGCACGACTCCACCGACCAAGCTTCCAACGGCCATAGTGAACGCCATCGCAATTGATCCACCCACGAGTACGCGAAGCGTTGGGCGAAGCGGATGCGCACCGCCGGCCCTTGAACTGGCAAGACCAAGGGCAATCAGTGCGAGCAATGCAACGATCACTGTTGTGACGATGCGCTGCGATGCTGATGCAACTGAAACCGCAATGAGTGGAATCGCGGCGCCAACCGAGAATGAAAGTGCCGAGCTAACACTTGCTTGCACTGGGCGCGCAAGCGTGAGCTGGCTGATTCCTAACTCCTCTGCCATATGTGCCCTCAAAGCATCCTCTTTGGTTAACTGCATTGCCACTGCACGCGCCAACTCCTGCGTCAGACCCTTGCCCTTGTAGATCGCAGTCAGTTCGTCGAGTTCGTGCTCGGGAGTGTGCTCAAGTTCCCACATTTCTTTGGTAATGTCGGCCTGCTCCGAGTCGCGCTGTGAACTTACAGACACATACTCACCAATTGCCATCGACGCAGCACCAGCAACGAGCGCTGCGAAGCCCGCAGTGATGATGGTTCCGCGTTCTGCGTCGGCAGCGGCAACACCCAAGATGAGACACGCTGTCGAAATGATTCCGTCGTTCGCCCCCAGCACCATTGCGCGCAGTAAACCAACTCGGTGGCTGAAATGTCCTTCGTCGTGTCGTTCCATATCAACGACATTACACCGAGAGTTCACGCAACTGATCAAGCGAGAGCGTCCCTGTGTACACCGCCATTCCGACAGCAGCATCGATGCCGATGCCTAAAAGAGCGGAAACCTCGGACAACGTTGTAATTCCACCCGCAGCAGTAATTGGCAGCGAGGTCAACATTCGCAATCGTCTGAACCAATCAAAATCTGTTCCCTGCATCAAGCCCTCTTTGTCAACGTAGGTACAAAGAAAACCGTTGCACTGATCGACGAAACGAGGAAGGAGTTCTTCGGCTGAAGTGTTAATGCTTGTAGCCCAACCGTCGATAACAACGCTTCCAGCTTTTGAATCGAGTGCGACGATAATTCGGTCTTTGCCTACAGCATCAACAATTTGCGAAAAGTCGGGTCCGAAAGCAGCAGTGCCAATAATCACCCGATGTGCACCTAAGCCCACCAGCTTCCGAGCATGTTCGGGGGTGCGCACACCTCCTCCCACTCGGCAAACCGCCCGAGTCGCAATCAACTCGATTATCTCCGCATTATCTCCCTTGCCCATTGCCGCATCAAGGTCAATGACCTGAACCTCTGGGAATCCTTCAAATCTCTGCAGCATTACTGACGGCTCTGGTCCGACTAGCGCGCGTTCACGACCCTGCACCAATTGCACCACTTCGCCACCCTGAATATCAATACAAGGAACAACATGTGCTTTGCGTTGACCACCCATCATCGAACCACCATCCCGGCAGTTCGAACGCACGATTTAACTTCCTCAATACTGAATGTTCCAAAGTGAAAGACTGATGCCGCCAGGGCCGCATCGGCTGTGCTCAGGACATCGGCAAAGTGTTGAACAGTGCCAGCGCCACCAGATGCAATTACTGGGAGCTGCACGCTCTTGCGAACCGCGGCAGTGAGCGAAAGATCGAAGCCATTCTTCATTCCGTCTGCATCCATGCTGGTAAGCAAAATTTCTCCGGCACCCAACTCCTCTCCGTATTGAGCCCATTGCACTGCGTCCAGTTGTTCGGCTTGACGGCCGCCGCGTGTGTACACCTTCCAATCACCGCCATCAGTTCGTGCGTCGATAGCCAGTACCACTGCCTGCGATCCAAATTCTTCGCTCAGTTCGCGTAAAAGTTCTGGCCGATTCACTGCAGCGCTATTCACACTGATCTTGTCTGCTCCAGCCCGAATAATGGCGCGTGCGTCATCGACGCTGCGTACGCCGCCCCCAACCGTGAGTGGAATAAACACGTTTCGCGCGGTTTGCTCCACTACTTTGATTAGCGTTTGCCTTCCTTCGACAGTTGCACCAATATCAAGGAACACCAATTCGTCTGCTCCTTCGGTGTTGTAACGCGCTGCCAACTCGACTGGATCGCCAGCATCCCTGAGATCAACAAAGTTGACTCCTTTTACTACCCGACCGTTTGTCACGTCGAGGCAAGGAATAATTCGCTTTGCCAACATTTACAGGGCTACAAATTTCTGAAGTAATGACAATCCCAGCGCGCCAGACTTTTCGGGGTGAAACTGAACACCAAAGACATTCTCATGTTCAATAACGGAAGAAAACGTGCTTCCGTGTGTGGTCGACCGCACCGTGGCGTTGCTCACCGGACAGAAAAAGCTGTGAGCAAAATATGCAAACTGCCCTGCCTGCTGACTGCACAGTGCCGATTTTGCATCACCCTCCAGCGTGTTCCATCCCATATGCGGGATACGAACCTCAGCCTCTAGCTTGCGCACCGAACCGGACAAGATGCCGAGACCTTTTTGATCTGGCGCTTCTTCGCTGCTCTCAAACAGCACTTGCATGCCTAGACAAATACCCAGATAGGGAGTTCCAATCCGTATCTCATCGATCAGTGCTTCACCCAAACACAGGCGTTCAAACGCTGTACAGATTTGCCCAAAATGTCCAACCCCAGGAAGAACAATGTGCGAAGAGCCAGTGAGGCCATCGGCTGAATCAACAACACGATATTTTGCGTCAAACGAATCGAGCAGATTCGTGACTGAACGCAAGTTTCCCGCGCCATAGTCAATAACTGCGATCACAAAAGACCCTTCGTGCTTGGAAGCTGATCCTTGAGGCGCAGATCAGTAGAACATGCGTATCTCATTGATCGCGCAAAACATTTGAAGATAGCTTCAATTTTGTGGTGACTAGATCTGCCATACAACACTTTTGCGTGCAGATTTGCGCCAGCGCTATTCACAAACCCACCGAAGAAGTCGTGCACTAACTCCACCTGCAGATCGCCCACCACTCGGGCCCGAATGAGATCGGAATAGACGAGGGCAGGTCGACCACCTAGATCGACGGCCACTACCGCCAGGGTCTCGTCCATAGGTAGTACGAAATAACCGGCCCGATTAATGCCCACTTTCTTTCCTAACGCTTTTTTAAACAAATCCCCGAGAACTATGCCAACGTCTTCCACCGTGTGATGCTGATCAATATCCAGATCACCCTTAGCCACAATTGAAAGGTCAAAGCCGCCGTGCTTTGCAAACAACTCCAACATGTGGTCCAGAAATCGAATGCCCGTGTCGATGTCGTACCGACCCTTGCCTTCAATAACTAACGAAGCCGTAATGCTGGTTTCCTTGCTGACTCGTTTGATGCTTGCTTTTCTCATTTCATGTTCTCCAGTTCATTTATGAATCGTTTCATTTGTTCAATCGTTCCGATCGTTACCCGCACGCAACCAGGGATTTCATGGCTTCTGTCTCGAATCAGGATTTCTTTTCCCCGCATGTGGGCGACCAACTGTTGGGCAGTATCACCAACGTTGATTAAGACAAAATTTCCATCGGTGGGAAACTGGCGAATGCCAAGGCGTCGAAGCTCGCCTACAAGATACGTTCGTGCTTCAATCACCGACCGCACATAGCCCGCAACCCACCCGGTATCTAAAACGGCGGCAGAGGCTGCGATTGCTGCAACCACATTGACGCTGTAAGGCGACTGTGCTTTACGCGACCACGCAATGTTGTTTGGCTGAGATATCAAACAGCCGCAGCGTAAACCTGCCATGCCATAGGCCTTAGAGAACGTTCGACTTACAAACAGATTTGAGTATCTCCGTACAAAATCGAGTGCGGTAATCCCGGAAAATTCGACGTATGCCTCATCGATGAGCACGACTGCGTGCGGCACGATTTGTAAAATTTGCTCGATGCTCTGAAGCGAAACCGCTCGCCCAGTTGGATTATTGGGGTTTGCAATAAACACCGCCTTGGTTTTATCGCTCAACACACGGAGCAAAGATTCAAAGGGAAACGCAAGGTCGTCATCGATCCGATACTCGACTTCGGTCACGGTTGCGCCTGCTACTTCCGCATAGAAGCGGTACATCGCATATGAAGGGTGCAGTACCACCACCTCATCACCCGGGTTGACGAAAGTCTGCACAAGTACCTGAATGGCTTCGTCTGTTCCGTTTGTCAGCATCACTTCGTCGGATTCAACCTGCAAAAACGTTGCAATTGTGTTGATTGCGTTGCTGTACTCCGGGTATGTCGCCACCTGTTCGCCCGACAAAGTTTGTAAAACTGCTGCCAACACAAGTGGTGAGCAGCCGGTGGTGTTCTCGTTGAAATCAAGTCGCAACATATTCCTGCGTCCTTGCGTGGGAGGAGAATACGACCGCATCTTGTGAACTGCTTCGCGCGGCTGAAGTGCATTGTTCTTGCTATCCATTGAGACGCATCTCCACACTTCTGGCATGTGCCTCTAGGCCTTCTGCTCGGGCCAATGTGGTGACAGTTGCACCGAGGGAGTCAATGGCTTTTTTAGACAACTGCTGCGTTGTAATCACCTTGACGAAGTCGTTCACCGAGAGGCCGCCACGAATTGTTGCGTAACCCGCCGTGGGCAAGATGTGGTTTGGCCCACTTGCATAATCACCGGCCGCCTCGGTGCTGTACTGGCCGATAAACACAGAACCTGCATTGCGCACTCGGTCTAATTGTGACGGGTCGTATAACGAAAGATGCTCGGGCGCAATTAAATTGACAAGCCGAAAGGCGGACTCTTCCGACTCGCAGATCACGATTGCCCCATTTATTCGAATTGATTCACCCGCCACATCTGCCGTTGACAAACCGGCAAGTTGAACACCGACTTCATGTTGTACGGCGTTGGCAAGCTTCGTTGAGGTAGTCAGCAAGACAGCGCGTGCATCAACATCATGTTCCGACTGCGCAAGCATGTCGGCCGCTATCCATTGAGGGTTGCCGTCATTTGCGACAATCACGATTTCGCTTGGACCGGCAACAAAATCAATTGCCACGTCGGCAGACACCAATTTCTTGGCGGCGGCAACGTATGCGTTACCAGGCCCGACTATGCGCTGCACCGCGCCAATGCTCTCGGTGCCGTAAGCCATTGCGGCAATTGCTTGTCCACCACCGACGCACAACACGCGCTCAATTCCCAATCGCGAAGCTAACGCCAACATCTGCGCAGTTGGTCGAGGGCAAGCAACTGTGATGTCAGCGACGCCCGCTACCTGCGCTGGCACGACAGCCATAAGCATTGTGCTGAGCAGCGGGTACCTACCAGATGGAACGTATGCGCCTACGCGGTCAAGCGGGCGAATAATCTGCCCCAACTCTCGATCGCCGATTGTTTTGGTCCACGACTTCACCAACTGCTGCTCTGCAAACAAACGAACATTTGCGATTGCGGTATCTACCGCTTCCCCAAGTTCGCCGCCGAGCTCCCCGCCTGTTGCAACATAAAAAGAGTCGGCAGTAAAACCGTCCAGCTTTTTGGCGTACTTGAGCACCGCAGCGTCGCCCCCCGCGCGCACATCGGCAATTATTGGAGCCACCACCGAGATCGCTGACCGAATTCGGTCTGCCGAACGCAATAACAGTCTCGATGCTTGTTCCTCATCAAGTATTCGAATCATTAGTTGACAATCTTGTTCAGCGGATATTCGACAATGCCCGTAGCACCCGACTGCTTCAGGCGCGGAATAATGGTGCGAACGGTCGACTCATCGAGAATGGTGTTGAGTGCCAGCCAGTTTTCATCGGCCAACTGCGAAATAGTGGGTGTCTTCAGCGCAGGCAACACAGCAAGTACTTGCTGCAAACACTCCTTGGGGCAATTCATCATCAATCCGACCTTGCCCATTGCAGCAATGGCACCATCGAGCAACGTTTTGATGTCCAATAGTTGCTGCTTCTTTTCCATGTCCGTCCAAGAGGTGGTATTGGCAATTAACTGAGTGTTGGATTCCAGAACCGTCTCGACTATCCGTAAATTATTGGCCCGAAGCGATGAACCTGTTTCAGTTACTTCAACGATGGCGTCGGCCAGAACCGGAGGTTTCACTTCGGTCGCCCCCCAACTGAACTCCACCTTTGCGGTTACGCCATTGCTTGCGAGGTACCGCTTAGTCGTCTCGACCAATTCGGTAGCAATGATCTTTCCTTCCAAATCCTTCACTGAGACAACTGGGGAATTCTCTGGAACCGCTAACACCCAGCGGACCCGTCCAAAACTTTGCTTCGCATAGATCAGGTCGGCAATCGGTTCTACCGTTGCACCAGTCTCTGCAATCCAGTCGAGGCCGGTTAGCCCTGCATCAAGGACTCCGTCTTCGACGTAGCGAGCCATTTCCTGAGCACGAATCAGCATGCACTCGATGTTCGGGTCGTCTATTGCGGGAAAGTACGAACGGCTGTTGACCGTAATTTGAAAACCAGCACGTCTAAATAGATCGATCGTCGCATTTTCTAGGCTGCCTTTTGGAATACCAAGCTTGAGTGTCATTTCGTTCCTCCGTAGATGTCGTTTGGTGAAAATGTCTGTTCCGAATTAGTGCTCCATTGGTTTCCAGCAAATGTTCGGAAGAAGCAGCTGGCATAACCCTCGTGACAAACCCCCGGCCCATTTGCAATAACGCTGATCACCAGCGCATCCCTGTCGCAATCTGTACGAATTTCGACAACTTGCAACGTGTGCCCAGATGATTCGCCTTTCATCCAAAGCTTGTTTCGCGACCGACTAAAGAAGTGCACGAACCCACTCTGGATGGTTTGCAAGTACGACTCACTGTTCATAAAGCCGACCATGAGCACGTCTTTCGACATGGAGTCCTGGATAACGGCAGCAATAAGCCCGTCCAGTTTGGTGAAATCTAATTTCTCTGCTGTTTCAATCATGATGTTTGAGCCTTTGTTTGAGGAGATTCGGGACAATAAAAAAACCCGCCGATGAAAACCGACGGGCTCTGAGCAGTTTGAAGAAACTGGGTGCGTTACAGATGAGCCCGGCGTGTCACGTGATGAACGTGATGATGGGCAACATGTGTAATCAACATCTGGAGACGCATCCTAATGGCACTGTGGGCTTAACACAACCCGTGATTACTAGAGCAACGTGGCTGGAAGTGCGCTCATCTCGAGATGAAGCTCGCTGCCCGTGTACGGGTGTGCCAGTGCTACTTCTTCGTTCAGTTCTATCCCAAGGCCAGGTTCGGTTGGCGGAATGATGAAACCATTTTCAAACTTGATTGAAGTCTTAACGACTTGTGAGTGAAAGCCTTGCCAGCCCTGAATGGTCTCCAGAATGAGGAAGTTTGGAGTGCACGTTGCCAACTGAATATTTGCCACGGCAATGAGCGGGACTGCTGAACCAACTGAAAACGAACTTGCCGAACTCACACCCGCCTGAAGCGGTCGCGCCATATTGGCTTGTGAAATACCAAGTTCCTCTGCCAAGTGCGCCTTTAGTGCATCTTTATTTGTTAGTTCGACTGCTACATCCCGAGCCAGTTGACTGTTGAGACCTTTTGCTACATAAATTGCAGTCAGTTCATCAAGTTCGTGTTCAGGAGTGTGCGCAAGTTCCCATGTTTCCTTTGCGATGTCAGCCTGTTCGGCATCGCGCTGAGCACTCACCGAAACATATTCGCCGATGGCCATTGATGCAGCACCAGCAACCAAGCCTGCAACACCAGCAGTAATGATGGTGCCTCGGGATGCATCTGCTGCAGTCACAGCCAAGATCAAACATGCGGTTGAAATAATTCCGTCATTTGCACCAAGCACGGTCGCCCGAAGCAAGTCGATGCGATTACCCAAATGAAATTCGTCGTGTCGCACCATGACAATTATTCTACATCTCGAGCAGATTTATCGTTAACCCAATAAGCCGTCGCGAAGTGCGAGCAATCGTTTCATTGGGCGATGAGTGCGTCGCTCTGCCTTGTCGGCATATTCGGTGAGGGCCAACAATGAATTGACTCCGAGCCAACGCAGTGGCTCAAACTCCCATTGTTTTGATTGATGATTGACAAGTGCAGATCGAGTGAGTGCATCGCCAGTATCAACAATCTGATGCGCAAGTGTTCGACCCACCAAATTGGAAAGTGCGACTCCATCCCCCACGTATCCACCACCTGCACAAAGACCTGTCGTGGCATTGACATTGGCAAATGCGTGCCAGTCTCGTGGTGCACCAACAGGCCCACCCCAGTGATGAGTGAATTGTGCGTCGGCTACTTGAGGAAATATTTCTTGCACAGTTTGTTCGAGCCGACCATGAATTGTTGTGTTGCGATCATACGAGTCGGAAATACTTGAACCGAAGTGATATGGCGCACCACGACCGCCGAATGCAATGCGGCCGTCTGCCGTTCGTTGCGCATAGGTGACCATATTGCGACCATCAGCGAAGGTTTCACGATGTGTCCAACCAAGTGAACGCCACACAGATTCCGAAAGTGGCTCGGTTGCCACCATCAACGAATACAACGGCACGATCTTGCGCTTGCCTGCAGGAAGTTGCGATGTGAAGGACTCAAGAGCATTGACCACCCATTTGGCACGAACTTCACCCCGCTCAAGCACAACTCTGCGTGGCTCAATTGCAAGCGCGCGTGAATCCTCGAAAATCACGACACCAAGACTCTCCACCGTTCGTGCCAACCCTGTCACCAACTTCCACGGGTTCACCACAGCGCAATGCGGGCTATACATGCCACCCAAAGTGGATGAAACGTGAATGCGCTCCGAAATCTGTTCGGCACTTTCCCAACTCATATCGGTATTGCTAAACCCTGCCGCATGCCAGTCGTCTATGTAGTGATGCAGTCGCTCAACATGCGCCGGATTTGACGCCGACGTAATAGTGCCGCCTTTGTGAAAATCGCATGCAATATTGTGTGCCTGAGCAACGCGAGCAATCTCGTCCACGGTTGCAAACATTTGATCTTGTAAAAAGCACATTGCTTGCGCACCATGCACAGCCGACATCTCGTTCGGTGACATGGGCAAAAATGCACTGCACCAGCCACCGTTGCGACCACTGCCGCCAAACCCAACAAATTGTGACTCAACAATCGAGATCGATAATTGCGGGGCGAGTTGCTTGAGATAAAAAGCCGTCCATAATCCTGTGTACCCGCCACCGACAATGACGACATCGGATTCGACAACACCGTCTACAGCGCTACGTTCACTAGTGCTGTGACGAGTGGCTGCATCAAACTCGACACCGTCTTGCCAAAGCGGGATTGCGCGACCAAGAGACATGATGATCAAAAACTACAACAGTGTTGCTGGTACCGAACTCATCTCCAGATGCAGCTCGCTGCCGGTGTATGGATTGGCAAGCGCAACTTTCTCATTCAGTTCAATACCCAAACCAGGTTCGGTCGGTGGGATGATGAAGCCGCCCTCAAATTTGATCGATGTCTTCACGAGTTCGGCATGGAAGCCCTGCCACCCCTGAATAGTTTCAAGAATCAAAAAGTTTGGCGTACATGTGGCGAGCTGAATGTTGGCAGCGGCAACCACTGGACCGCAATATAAATGCGGTGCGATTTGCGCGTGATACACCTCGGCCATTGACGCAATCTTCTTGCCTTCTAGTAATCCACCGCAACGCCCAAGGTTTGGTTGCAAAATCGATGCCGCGCCAGTTTTGAGCAGTTGATGAAACTCGTACTTGGTTGTCAATCGCTCACCTGCCGAAATCGGAATGCTGGTTGCACGAGCCACCTTGGCAATTTCTTCTGGCGAATCTGGTGGCACTGGTTCTTCAAACCACAATGGGTCGTACTTTTCAAGTTGCTTCGCAAGTCGAATTGCTCCAGACGCACTGAATTGACCGTGAGTGCCAAACAAGATGTCGGCGCGCGTGCCAATGGCCTCGCGCACTGCACGCACCATCTTGACCGAGAGGTCTATTGCATGCAACGCAGGTTGCCGACCATCAAACACCGAATACCTTCCGGCTGGATCAAACTTGACACCAGTAAAACCGCGTTCAACTTCGCGTACTGCAGCCTCGGCTGCTGCATCGGGGTCGCTGTACACCGGGTCATCTGCATAAACATCGACGCCAACGGGTGGATACAGATACGTATACGCACGCAATTTGTCGTGCACCCGACCACCCAACAATTCGTAGACCGGCTTACCCGTCTCTTTGCCACAGATGTCCCACATGGCCATCTCGATACCGCTCACGATGCCACCCGTTGTGAGGTCGGGGCGCAACGAATACCCGCGTCCATACACATTGCGCCACATCATCTCGATATGAAACGGATCGCTACCAATGACGTGACGTTGAGCAACTTCTTCAATCATCTTGGCTACAAGATGCGGAGAATAGGTGGCTGTGTAGACCTCGCCGATGCCGGTAATGCCAGAGTCTGTGGTGAGTTTGACAAAAATAAAGTATCGACCGCCAAAACGCGGAGGCGGGTTACCCACCACAAATGTTTTGACGTCGACAATTTTCATGAGAGAGCAGTCGCCTAGAACACAATCACGTTGCGAAGTGCCTCGCCGCGCTTTACCGCGTCGATTGCTTCATTGATTTCTTCGATCGGATATGTCTTGGTGACGAGTTCATCTAACTTGACCCGACCCTGGTTGTACAAACCAACCAGGTTTGGAATATCGACTTGAATTCGAGCCGAACCCATCTTTGAACCCAGAATGTTTTGGCTGTAATCAGCCATCGTGCCAGGATCAATTTCTGACATCACGCCGCTCGCCGGCATACCTACAAGCACCACCGAACCGCTCTTGGCCAGCATGCCGTATGACGAGTCGAATGCCGACTTCACACCAACAGTCACAAACACGTAGTCGGCACCGCGGCCATCGGTGAGCTCAATTACACGTTCTGCAACGTTTTCAGTTTTGGAGTTGATGCCATGTGTTGCACCAAAATCTTTTGCCGCGGCAATCTTGTTGTCGGCGATGTCAATCGCAATGACTGTGCGTGCGCCACTCACTCGTGCACCCTGAATCGCATTGAGACCAACACCACCAGTGCCGATAACAACGACGTGACTACCAGCAGGAACTTTTGCGGTATTGGTCACTGCACCAAAACCAGTGATGACACCGCACGCAAGGAGTGACGCGCTTGCCATCGGAATGTTTTTTGGAACTGTGACGCACTGTGACTCGTGCACCAGTACGAACTCGGCGAAGCCACCCGTGCGCATACTTTGCACAATTGAGTTACCTTTTGCATCAGTGATCGGTGACTTGGCATCGAGAGGAAACTGCGTACTGCATGTAACAGGGTTGCCCATGCTGCAACCATGGCAATGACCACACGAGCGAATCAATGTGACAACAACATGCTCTCCCACTTTGACAGTCGTGACATCAGCGCCCACTTTTTCAACAACGCCAGCGCACTCATGACCATAAATGGCTGGCAATGTGCCGCCAAACGAACCCTCCGCATAGGTGATATCGCTGTGGCAAATTGCGACGGCCGAAACCTTGACGCGAACTTCGCCAGGACCAGCATCGGCAAGTTGCACTTCTTCGATGACGAGTGGCTTACCAAACTCGCGACACACTGCTGCTTTCATAGCATTGTTTTACCTTTTGGCTCTGGGGGGTTTAAACGGACTCACTTAATGTAGTCGGCTGACCCAATATCAAGAATGTCCATCAAGGCCGCAAAATGCAACTCGGCAGCCTCTGGATACTCGCGCCACTGCTTGCATGCAAGGGCTGCAGTCTCATTGTCGACGATTTGGAGTTCGCGTCCAGTCGACAGAGCAATGACTTGCAACTGGGCCGCTTTTTCCAGGTAATACAACTCGTCAAAGGCTTGTGCAATCGTGTCCGCGACAACCAACACGCCGTGGTTGGCAAGAAACAAGATGTCTTTACCATCAGCAAGAAGCGAAGCTACGCGCTCACCCTCGGTGGGTTCAAGTGCCATGCCCGCATAGTGGCGGTCGTATGCGATGCGATCATAAAAACGGCAAGCGTTTTGGTCCAGCATCAAAAACTCAAAATCTTTCAAGCTTGCAAGTGCCGTCGCGTACGGCATGTGAGTGTGCAAAATACATCTCGCTCTTGGCACATTGCGATGGATAAACGAATGCAAAATCCAAGCCGTTGCATCTACGTTCTGCGCAACCGGGTCAGACGCTCGATCGGTTGTAGTCACCAACGCCAACCGACTTGCCTGTGCACGAGAAAAGTGCATGCCACGTGTGTTGATCAAAAACTCTTGACCGTCGTCACTGACAGCAGCACTGAAATGGTTGGCTATACCTTCGTGGTAATCAAGTCTGGCGGCCCATCGAAAAGCAGCAGCCAACTCTCGTCGCGCTTGTTGATGATCCATGAAGCCCCCAACTACATCGGTTCGTTGAGTTGAACTCTATTCCAGCTCTGCAGGAAAGCCAGGCGCGCGCAAGTCTGAACCAGTTGCGTCTTCGAGCAACTTGACTACTTGTGACGACCAGGCCTCGCCGCCGTAGGCGGCCTTTGCCTTTACAAATTGCTCATTTGTCAAAGTTGCCAATGCGAGTGGCACACCAAACTCTTTGCCATACCCAAGCGCAAAGCCCATGTCTTTGAGCGCCAAGTCCATAGTGAAGTTGATGTTGTAACTGCCGTTGAGAATCACTTGGCTTTCTGTTTCGTGCACAAAGCTATTGCCAGATGATTGCTTGATTGCCTCAAAAGCCACACCAAGGTCGAGGCCGCCGCGCTTTGCGAGCATCAACGCTTCGCCTGCGGCAACCAAGTGAATGAATGCGAGCATGTTGGTGATCACTTTGATCACTGCGGCACTCCCCAACTTGCCGATGTACAACACCGGTTGACCCATCGCATTGAGAGCCTTTTCGTGAGCCTTATATATGTCTTGTTCGCCACCCACGAGCACCGTGATATCTCCATGTGCTGCTTTGTGCACACCACCTGTTACCGGTGACTCGAGCACATTGATGCCCTGTCCTTCACATATCGCTCCAAGACGCAATGTTTCATCTTGGTCATTGGTGCTCATATCGATCCATGTTGCGCGAGTTGCGCGGCTGGCAAGCGACTCGATCACTCCACCCGCACCTACAGCATCAATTGCACGCGGAGAAGGCAGGCACGTAAACACCGTGTCGGATGCATCGCACAACTCTTTGATCGAGCCAGCCAACTTTGCTCCTTTGGCAACGAGTGGTGCTGCTGCGTCGGCGTTGAGGTCGTACACAGTGACCTCAAACCCGTTGCGTAGCAAACTGCCCGCCAAAAACTTGCCGATGTGACCTAGACCGATGAATCCGCAACGCATATGTTCTCCTGTCATAACTGAATCCATGTTGTTTTCAAGTTGGTGTAGCCCTCGATCGAGTGCAACGAACGATCTCGCCCTGTACCCGATTGCTTAAATCCACCGAATGGCGTGGTGATCGAACCGCGATCAAACGTGTTGACCCATACAGTTCCTGCACGCAATTGACGTGCGATCTTGTGGGCCTTCGAAACATCCCGTGTCCACAATGCAGCACCAAGACCATACTGTGAGTCGTTTGCGATGCGCACTGCATCTTCATCGTTTGTAACGCGAATGGAGCCAAGCACTGGACCAAAGATCTCTTCTTGCTCGATGCGCATACCCGGCTTTACGCCTTTGAAGATTGTTGGTGGAATGAAAATGCCACCCTTGACTGGTTCAACAGGTGTGCCACCTGTGTGCACAATTGCCCCCTCGCTCTTACCAATGTTGATGTACTCGTTCACGCGATCGAACTGCGATCGATCCACAATTGTTCCCATCGCGGTCTTCGGGTCGTAGGTGTCGCCAGGCATGATTGTCTTTGAGATATCTTGAATCTTTTGCAACAACTCGTCTTCAATCTTCTGGTCAACGACCATGCGAGTACCGGCATGACACGTTTGGCCAGCGTTGTAAAACACACCCCACGCAATTGCCGATGCCGCAGCATCGATATCTGGGCAGTCACTCAATACAACATGTGGTGTCTTGCCACCAAGTTCGAGCGAGACCGCCTTGGCATTACTTTCCGCGGAGTACTTCAAGAAATATTTGCCAACTTCGGTCGAGCCTGTGAAGGCCAGTTTGTTGACATCCATGTGCTTGCCGAGTGTGCCGCCACAGCTTGGGCCAAAGCCGTTGACCACGTTGAATACACCAGCAGGCAAACCGGCCTGCACTGCTAGTTCGGCAAACAACAGCGCCGACAATGGTGACTGCTCTGCAGGCTTCAGAATGACCGAGTTGCCACCTGCAAGTGCAGCTCCAACTTTCCATGAACTAATAATCAGTGGGTAGTTCCACGGAACTACTGCTCCGACAACCCCCATTGGCTCGCGCTCAATCAAAGCAATCGAATCACGAGGTACAGGAGCAATCTCGCCGTACAACTTGTCAATAGTTTCGGCATACCACTGAATGTTGTTGGAGCACGATGCAACGTCCACGTTGAGTGAATCGCTAATTGGTTTGCCACAATTCATGGTTTCGAGCAATGCCAACTCTTCGGCATGATCGCGAATGAGTTGCGCCCACTTGAGCATCACATTCTTACGATCAAATGGAGCCATCTCGCTCCAAATGCCAGCCTCGAACGTGCGCTTCGCTACTGCAACCGCACGATTGACATCTTCGACATCGCCTTCAGCAACATGTGCGGTGATGCTTCCATCGCGAGGATTAATCGACTCAAATGTTTTGCCACTTGCCGCATCTACAAACTTGCCATCAATGAATAACTGCGTACGCGATACTTTTTGACCTGCGCGCTTTGTCCAGTCGGCGAGTGTGAGTTGTGCGGCCATGGTGGTCTCCATTGAATTTGTTTTGGGGGGATATGTATTGATAACTGTGGCGAAACGGTATCAGCAATGGCCCTTTCTTCTAAGATCTAAAGCGTGGAAACCAAAAAGTTGCTGGTCGTCGCCTCGGTCGAGCGCACCGGCTCCACACTGTTGTGCTCAATACTGCGTGGCACGTTGGCCGCTGGCACCCCAGTGGAATACCTCAACATCCACACCCAAAACTTTGTCCGCTTCCGCGATAAATATGGAGTGCCAACGATCGCCCCAACTCGCCAACCTCTGAGCGCGCTTCGCAAACTGCTTGGCAAATCTGCATGGCGTGATATTTCGTATTTTTCTCACCGCTCGTATTTGACCTACCTCACTCGTCTTGCCGAAATCAATACCACGCAAAACGGAGTGTTCGGAATCAAAATGCATTGGAATCAATACAAGCGCCACATGCTCGACCTCGATCTAAACGTCAACTATTGGGGGGTGCCTGTGCGATGGGTGCGCATCATGCGCCAAAACGAAATCCGCCAGGCAATTTCATTTGTTCGCGCATCCCAAAGCGAGTCGTGGAACAGCAACATGGAAGTGCAACGGGAACCCGTATATGACGGCGACGCAATTGAAAGCGCACTTGCTCGCATCGCCGACGAAAATGCTCAGTGGCAAAAATATTTCGTCGACAACAACATCGTGCCGCTCGACATCACCTACGAGCAACTGACTCATGACATGGATGCAACGGTTCGTCTAGTGATGAACCACATTGACTCCCCAATTGACACGGTGCCTGCCCCACAAACAAAGAAGCAATCTGATGTCACCTCCAAAGAATGGGCAGAACGGTTCGTGCTCGAGCACCCCGAGCACGCCCACCGCGCCAACGTGTCTAGTTTGTAAGATAGAACGGTGAACACCAAACAGGTTTCCGACATTTTCGATCCAAGAGCTTGGCGCGAAGTTGAAGGTTTCTCGTTCAATGACATCACCTACCATCGCGCACTCGCCCACGGCACAGTGCGCATTGCATTCAATCGCCCAGAAGTGCGCAATGCTTTTCGTCCGGCAACAGTGGACGAACTCTTTGTTGCTCTCGATCACGCACGCCAAACAACCGACGTTGGTTGCGTACTACTCACCGGCAACGGACCATCAGCCAAAGATGGTGGTTGGGCATTTTGCAGCGGGGGCGACCAACGCATTCGCGGTAAGGACGGCTACAAGTACGCCGACGGCGACACCGCAAGCACTATCAATCAAGGTCGCACCGGTCGACTGCACATACTCGAGGTGCAACGTTTAATCAGATTCATGCCCAAGATTGTGATCTGTGTCGTTCCGGGTTGGGCTGCCGGCGGTGGCCATAGTTTGCATGTAGTTTCCGACCTCACATTGGCAAGCAAAGAACACGCTCGCTTTAAGCAAACCGACGCCGATGTTGCAAGTTTTGATGGCGGCTTTGGCTCGGCATATCTTGCGCGACAAGTTGGCCAAAAGTTTGCCAGAGAAATCTTTTTCCTTGGCCGTGAATACTCTGCTGACGATGCTCAACGCATGGGCATGGTCAATGCCGTCATACCACACGCCGAACTTGAAGCAACAGCACTGCAGTGGGCCAAAGAGATCAACTCGAAGAGCCCGACCGCACAGCGAATGCTCAAGTTTTCGTTCAACTTGATTGATGATGGCCTCGTTGGCCAACAAGTGTTTGCCGGAGAGGCCACACGACTTGCCTATATGACAGATGAAGCAGAAGAAGGACGCAACGCTTTTCTTGAAAAGCGCGACCCAAACTGGGACGCCTTCCCATGGCAATTCTAAATTAACTTTTCGTGATTATCGAAGTCGACGATGCATCTGACGAACGGCTGAATGCATTTCGTTGGCGCGAACGACAACTCAACACCATCGCGCAACGCAAGGCCGCACATGTCAACAACCTCGAATCAACTGGAATGTTTGTCGCAGAAGGCGACCTCGTTGTCCGCCGCGCACTCGAAGCTGGTTGCAAACCTTCCGTTGTCTTGTGCGACCCAAAATGCGCACAAGATTTCGTTACCGACATCACCCAACATGGCGGCATCACACTGAGCGCTTCGGCCGATATTCGGCGCGAAGTCACTGGTCTTGGTGTTCCGCTCGACGCAATCGGCGTCTTTCACCGTCCTGCACTGCGCGATGCACAATCATTAATAGATTCGTCTACACGGATCGTCATTCTTGATTGCATCGACAACCCCAGCAACGTTGGCGCCATCGCACGAAGCGCAGTTGCTCTTGGATGGGACGCGATGCTGCTCGACACCACTTCGTCCGATCCACTCACCCGCCGAGCATTGCGAGTATCGATGGGCACCACTTTCAGCTTGCCCTATGCGCGAATTGCCGACATCTCAACCACGTTGAGTCAACTTGCAAGTGGCGGCTTCGCTGTTGTGGGCATGACATTGACCCACCCAACCAAGCAAGTGCTGCCGATGAATCAGATCAATCTTGCCGACTCTCAACCCCGCGCACTCGTGCTTGGGTCTGAACGCCAGGGTCTCAGCGAAGCCGCGCTCGAAGCATGCACAATTCTGACCAACATTCCAATGGCAGTCGGGATTGACTCGCTCAATGTTGCGTCGGCTACCGCGATTGCGTGTTACGCACTCAAATAGTTTGGTTAGGCGAATTGATCATGGCTGTTGACGCCATCGTCATATATTCCGTCAGTCGCTGACGAACTGCTTCATTGGGTGAGAGTTCATCCACTGCGACCATCATGTGCACCATCCAACGATCTCTCTCTAGTTCGCCAATCACAAATGGAAAATGTCTTTGTCGCAACCTGGGATGCCCGCGCTCATCGCTATAAGTCGTTGGGCCGCCCCAATATTGCTGCAGAAACAAAGTAAGTCGTTGCTTTGCCCCACTCAAGTCAGATTGCTCTGGATACAACGGCAGTAACACATCATCTGTTGCAACACCTTCGTAAAAACGCTCGACCAATCGATCAAAAAATTGCGAGCCGCCTACTTCTTCAAAAAGACTCATGAACTAGAAAAACTCTGGTTCTTCCCAGCCCACAAAAATGTCTGGTATGTCCGTGCTCACCATGTCGGTAAACACCGCTGGTCGCTTTTGCAAAAAGCTCATCACACCTTCGCGAGTGTCTGCCGAACGACCGCGTTCTTGAATGCCACGCGAGTCGACGCGATGTGCCTCCATCGGGTGCGAAGCCCCAAGCATTCGCCACATCATCTGACGTGCGAGCGCAACAGAAACAGGAGCCGTATTGTCCACAATCTCTTGTGCAAGGTCACGAGCAACCTGCAATAACTCGGCTTGCGGATGAATACTGCGCACGAGTCCACCGCGCAATGCTTCGTCTGCCAAAAAGACCCGTCCGGTTAATACCCATTCCTGGGCTTGAGCGATACCGACTAGACGCGGCAAAAACCACGAAGAACAAGCCTCTGGCACAATGCCGCGGCGAGCAAACACAAAACCCATCTTGGCCGTGTCGGCAGCGATGCGAATATCCATTGGCAACGTCATCGTTGCGCCGATACCAACGGCAGCACCGTTGATCGCACCAATGATTGGCTTGTTGCACCTAAACATGCGCAGAGTCACCATGCCACCACCATCGCGACGCACCGATGAAGGAGTTTGGCCGCTCATCTTGCCGTCGCTAAATGTGTCTGCACCGTGCGACAAGTCGGCACCCGCGCAAAAGGCGCGACCACTGCCTGTAACGATCACTGCGCGCACGTTGTCATCTAGATCAATTTCGTCGAATACCTGCAGCAACTCGTTCATCATCACACCCGTAAACGCATTCATCTTGTCTGGGCGATGCATCGTGACCGTGGCGATGTTGTTACTCACCTCGTAAATGATTTCTGTATACATGTGCTGGGTGCCTTTACAGTTTTGCGTTTATACGTCTATGTTTTTATACGTCTAGGAATCGTGAAGCCGCAATGGCTGAACCAATAGCACCAACAAGCGCACCGATTGCAAGAATCATCAGCATCACTCCCGTCAAATAACTAGATGGGACAACGAGCGAACTGATTCCTGTACCGGGCTTAAACCCAGCGACGCCATTGGTCCATGCAGAGTTGAGTACCCACAGCCCGCCACAAGATGCAATGCCCCCGAGCAAACCGTGCAATAAGCCTTCAAGCATGAACGGCACGCGGATGAACCAGTTGGTTGCTCCGACCAATTTCATCACTTCTATTTCACGCCTGCGCGCGAACATCGCTGTGCGAATCGTGTTCCAAATCAGTCCTACTGCTACGACCAACAAGACAAGCGACATCACCAATGTGACAGTGCGTACAAAACGAGACAGCGTCGAGATCACTTGAAACTCGTCTTCAGCGAGCGCCACATCTTGCACGCCAGGCAACGAGCGATATTGCTCACTCAAACTGCGCACAAGTTCTGGGTCTTGAGTAATTGGCACCACTTTGAACTGCGACGGAATATTGTCGGGGGTCAACAGACTCAATGTGACAGGGTCGCCAACAAAAATTCGTTTCGCTTCTTCATAACTTTGTGTTTTGTCGAGGTACTGCAATTTTTCAGCATCAATGATGGTTGGTGCAGCCTTAATTGTCTGGTCGATCAACGAGATCTGCTCGGGTGTTGCATCGCTGCGCACAAACACGATCATCTCCACATCTCCGCGCCACTGCACCAACAAATTGTCGAACGCACGTTGGATCAAGAACGTTGTGCCCACCAATAGCAGGGCGATAGCTGAAGTAAGAATGGCTGCGACAGTAAGCGTGAGGTTGCGCCTAAAGCTTGCCCACATTTCGCGAAATGCGTATGCAATGCGGGCGATCATTCGTACACCCCGCGCTCTTGGTCGCGCACAATGACACCACGATCAAGTTGAATAACTCGCTTACGCATTGCGTTAACCACGCGATGGTCGTGCGTTGCCATCACCACTGTGGTGCCAGTGCGATTGATCTCTTCCAATAGCGCCATGATGCCCTCACCTGTTGCTGGGTCAAGGTTGCCTGTTGGTTCATCGGCCAACATAATCAGCGGTCTATTAACAAACGCTCGCGCGATCGACACACGCTGTTGCTCTCCACCCGACAACTGCTCTGGAAAACGATCTTCCTTGCCAGCAAGACCAACCAACTCGAGCACGACTGGCACCTGTCGATTGATGACGTGTCGTGGCTTGCCAATGACCTCAAGAGCAAACGCAACGTTTTCAAACACTGTCTTGTTGGGCAGCAACTTGTAGTCCTGAAAAACATTTCCCATGTTGCGGCGCAAATACGGAACGCGCGACTCGGCCATCTCATTAACGTTTTGCCCAGCTACCCACACCTCGCCACGCTCGGGCTGTTCTTGACGGTTAATCAGTCGCAACAGCGTCGACTTGCCAGATCCAGATGGCCCAACCAAAAACACGAAGTCGCCTTTAGCGATATCGAAACTGGCATCTCGAACGGCCACCGTTTCGGTGCCATACCTCTTGGTCACACTTTCCAAACGGATCATGGGGCCCCTTCCAGGCGACAAACAGTCAGTTTAGTTTATGAATCCGAGTTTGCACGGCGCCACCGCAGGTAGCCCTCCATAAAGAGATTCAGATCTCCATCTAGAACCCCTGCGATGTTTCCGCTCTCAATCTCGGTGCGCACATCTTTCACCATCTGATATGGCTGCATCACATACGAACGGATCTGACTGCCCCAGCCAATCGCCGATGGCTTGCCCGCAATTTTTTTCATTGCAGCGTCACGTTCTTCTTCGATACGAGATGCGACCATCGTCTTGAGGCGCTTCAACGCACTCTCACGGTTTTGCAATTGCGAACGCTCTTGTTGCGACGACGCAACGAGTCCTGTTGGTTCGTGAATGAGTCTTATTGCAGATGATGTCTTGTTGACATGCTGTCCACCAGCACCTGATGCGCGAAACACTTCCATGCGGATATCAGTCTCATTAATTTCGACATCGGCTTCTTCAAGAATTGGCCACACTTGCACGCTGGCAAAACTTGTTTGGCGCCGACCCTGGTTGTCAAACGGACTGATACGCACCAAACGATGTGTGCCTCGCTCGGATGTAAGTAGTCCATAGGCGTATCGACCACGCACCGTGAAGTCGGCCGACAGAATGCCTGCTTCTGTGCCTAGTGAGATATCACCGATCTCGATTGCAAAGTTGCTGCGCTCTGCCCACCGCGTGTACATGCGCAAGAGCATCTCGCTCCAGTCTTGGGCATCCACACCGCCGTCTTTTGCGTTGATCTGCACAATTGCGTCCATCTCGTCGTGTACACCCGTAAACAAACTGCGTAGCTCAAGCGCATCAAGCTTCGACCGCACACCGTTGATGCCATTTTCAAGATCTGGTTCTTGACTTGCATCGTCAATTTCGCGGGCCATTTCGTGCAGCACCTCTAAGTCATCTACCGACCCTGAAAGTTGCACAAACTCGTCCAAGTCTGCTTTGAGGTTGACGTATTCGGTGTTTACTTTTTTGGCATTGTCTTGGTCGTCCCACAAATCGGGGCGAGCGACATCAATCTCGAGAACTTTCATTCGCTCGCCACCTGCCTCTACCTTGAGATAGACAAAGGCTTCACTAACACGTCGCCGAATTTCGGTGAGGTCGTTGGAAAAATCGCGCATGGTAGTGAGAAATCAAATTAGTTGCGCCCATGGCACAACTTATACTTCTTGCCCGAACCGCAAGGACACATCGCATTACGCGGCGTTGTCGACCAGTCATCGGCCGACTTAACAATCGTCTTTACTACTGGCTCGGACTGCATCGGCACACCGGTCTCTGCGGCAGCAATCGCGGCAAAGCCACCGTCAATCTCGGTATCAAATGATGATTCTTGAAGATTGCTCACCTGCAACACAGGCGACTCATTTTTCACAACCTGCACGTGCATGACGTACTTGACAAAGTCTTGAGCAATGCCCTTCATCAGAGTGCCAAACATCTCGAAGCCTTCACGCTGCCATTCGGTGAGTGGATCTTTTTGACCCATCGCGCGCAGGTTGATGCCCTCTTGCAGATAATCCATCTCTTCAAGATGTTCGCGCCAACGCTGATCGATGATGCGAAGCATCACCTGGCGCTCGATCTCGCGCATTGTTGCTTCGCCCATTTCGGCTTCACGAGCCGCATAAAAAACTGATGCATCCGACATCACGAGGTCGTACATCTCGTCGGTGTCCGCACACTGCTCAAGGCGGTGACTAGTGACTGTTGATGGCCAAAATGAAACGAGTTCGCGAGCCAAGCCGTCTAGATCCCATTCATCGCTGGCATCAGACACACAATGGCTGTCGATCAACGAGTCAACGGCTTCTGCCAAATACTCCATAGCAGCAACTTTGAGGTCGAGCCCCTCGAGAATCTGGTCGCGGCGCTGATAAATAACCTTGCGCTGCTCATTCATTACTTCGTCGTACTTAAGAACGTTTTTACGAATCTCACCGTTGCGTTGTTCAACTGTTGTTTGAGCACGCTCAATGGCCTTAGTCACCATCTTGGCTTCAATCGCTTCGTCATCCGGCAAGGCTCGACCCATCACCCAGCTCAATGCACCGGTTGCAAACAAGCGCATCAGTTCGTCGTCGAGGCTTAAGTAAAAACGGCTTTCGCCCGGATCACCCTGGCGACCAGAACGACCACGTAACTGATTGTCAATACGTCGCGACTCGTGACGCTCGGTGCCAAGCACATAGAGACCACCAACACTGCGCACTTTGTCGCCCTCGATCTTGCACGAAGCCGTGAACTCAACCAACAAATCTGCGTAGCGCTGCAGTGCTGCTGCCCGAGATTGCTTGTATTCATCAGGCATTTGCTCGAGCGGTATTGACAAAGCAAATTCGTCAGTCAGCGTGTCTGGCGCGAACCCCTCTTGCAATACCTTGGCGCGAGCAAGCCCTTCTGGGTTTCCGCCGAGCATGATGTCGACACCGCGTCCAGCCATGTTGGTTGCAACAGTGACGCTGCCTATGCGGCCAGCCTGCGTAACGATCGAAGCCTCGCGTGTGTGCTGCTTGGCATTGAGCACTTCGTGTTTAATGCCATGCTTGTCGAGTTCGCGCGACAGCAATTCACTCTTTTCCACGCTGACAGTACCGACCAGAACTGGTTGGCCTTTTTTGTGTTTCTCTTCAATATCAGCAACTACCGTCTTGAATTTGGCAGCTTCGGTCTTAAAAATCAGGTCCGCTTGGTCGATGCGCACCATCTCGCGATTGGTTGGGATAGGAACAACCTGCAGCCCATAGGTATTCATCAACTCGGCTGCTTCGGTTTGCGCAGTACCGGTCATGCCGGAGAGTTTGTCGTACATGCGGAAATAATTTTGCAGGGTGACGGTCGCAAGCGTTTGGTTTTCTTCTTTGATCTTGACGCCCTCTTTGGCCTCAACAGCCTGGTGAATACCTTCGCTCCAACGACGGCCCTCAAGAATTCGACCCGTAAATTCGTCGACGATGTTTACTTCACCATCTTGGATGATGTAGTCCTTATCGCGCTGATACAACACGGCTGCTTTGAGCGCTACTTGCAATTGGTGCACCAAGTTTTGTTGCACTTCGTCATACAGGTTGGCAATGCCAAGTTGCTGTTCCACTTTTTCGATACCAGCCTCGGTTGGAACTACGACGCGCTTGTCTTCTTCAACTTCATAATCAACGTCTCGCTTGAGCGACCTGACGATCGAGGCAAATTGGTAATACGACTTGGCTGCGTCGGCAATGCGTCCAGAGATGATCAGTGGAGTACGAGCCTCGTCAATCAAGATTGAGTCAACTTCGTCGACAATCGCGAAGTAATGACCGCGCTGAACTTTTTCTTCCTTGGTGCCAGCCATGTTGTCGCGCAGATAATCAAAACCAAATTCGTTGTTTGTGCCGTAGGTGATGTCGGCCATGTAGTCGATGCGCTTCTCTGCAGCCGACGTGCGCACGCCAGGAATCACGAGACCAACTTCAAGACCGAGCCATCGATGAATACGACCCATCCACTCCGAGTCGCGTTGCGCAAGATAATCGTTGGTGGTCACCAAGTGCACACCTTTCCCCGGCAACGCATTGAGATACATAGGCAACGTTGAAACGAGTGTCTTGCCTTCGCCTGTGCGCATCTCGGGAATCCATCCAGCGTGAAGTGCGGCTCCACCCATCATCTGCACGTCGTAGTGGCGCTGGCCGATAACACGCAGTGAGGCTTCACGAACTACGGCAAACGCTTCGACCAGTAAATCATCGGTGTCTTCGCCGCGCTCGATACGCGAGCGAAACTCGGCGGTCTTGCCCTTGAGTGCCTGATCGGATAGCGCATGAATCTCTGGCTCTTGAGCATTGATATCGGGAACGATGTCAGCCAAAGCCTTGACCTTTTTGCCCTCACCGGCGCGAAGAATGCGATCGAGTAAGGCCATAAGACCCTGAATCCTACCTTCGGAGGTCGTGCCTGACAGCGCTTGCCACCGCCACACAAATCACTTGCCGAGCACCCGCATTGTACAATGCGCTTGCAGCACACCGCAGGGTTGTGCCTGTCGTGACCACATCATCAACAACCATTACATGGCTGTTCACACGCAGTTTGCGTGCCGAGTACTCAGAACCCCGCAAGCGCTGATCACGTGATGCCCCCGTTTGCACATTCGTCGATGTCTTAATCAGAAGTCGCCTGCACGGAACACCAAATTCTTTGGCCAATCGTCGAGCAAGAAGTTCTGACTGATCGACCCCACGCCGACGAACTCGCGCCGTACTG
>JAQCJO010000079.1 GCA_027592925.1 Actinomycetota bacterium
AGCAAGCACTCAGATTGCTTATCAAGAAATGAACTCTTTTGAGATGTTCTTTCCCAAAAGTGAAACACGATTGAATTCATTGTATGATCGTTGATCGAACTCAGTAAAGCCAATGCGTTTGTGAAAACGCAGCGAGCCTGGATTTGGCGGCTCTAGATTTACCTCACAACATAAGAGTGAATGCTCTGCTGAGTCAAGCATGAGTTGCTCAACTGTTTGATAGAGCAGTGCTCCGAGTCCGAGATTTTGATGAGTTGAATCAATTGCGATGCGATCAAGATAGACAAAACTCTCAAATCGTTCGGCAAACCATTGATGATTAGCGCCGGCATCAGGAGCATCCGGCGCAAACGTGATACAGAAGGCGCAGACTTCACCATGTTCGTTGTATATCGCTAGTGCATGCAGGCAGTTTGCAATGTCGGTTTCAAGTTCGGACATTGTCAGTTCGCTCACGCCAGGCGTGTTGGCATTATTGATCTCGAGCACCCGCGCCAAATCGGCAATTTCTATGTTTCGTACGGTGGGTTGGGAGTTGCTCATGATTGTGCTCTAGCCTGACACTATGACCACGCAAATGCCAACTGGAATTGAAACGGCAATCTTTGGAATGGGCTGCTTCTGGGGAGCCGAGCGTTTGCTCTGGCAACTCGAAGGCGTGACATCGACTGCGGTTGGCTATGCCGGTGGCCACACTGCAAATCCCACATATAAAGATATTTGTTATCTCGATACCGGTCATGCCGAAGTGGTGCAGGTGGTGTTTGATCCAGCCCAAATCACATATCAGATGTTGCTGAAAACATTTTGGGAGTCACACAACCCGACTCAAGGCATGCGCCAGGGCAACGATGTGGGTTCTCAATACCGCAGCATGATCATGTACACAACCGAGACTCAATGCACCGAGGCTCTTGCGAGCAAAGATGTATACAACGAGCAGTTAAGCGCCGCGCGATACCCAGCGATTACAACAGAGATTATTGCAGCAACTGAATTCTTTATGGCAGAGGATTATCACCAGCGGTATTTGGAGAAAAATCCAAATGGCTATTGTGGCATTGGTGGCACGGGTGTTTCGTGCCCTATTGCTTCCATCCTCGCTTAAGGATGTCTTCTCGATCAGCATCAAGCGGTCGCCCTTCCCAGCCAAGCACACCAGGAGTTTTTGAAAGTTGAGCAATGAGACCCTGCATTGGGGTTGACCCAACAACAGCGATCATTTGTCGGGCTGCATAATGCTCGTCAGTTGCAATGTCTGCCATGTCAAAGACAGGACCAACCGCTGCTTCTGCTGCAGCGAGTGTGGCAACAACTTCATCTCGCGTGCGTGCAGCACACCAGTCGATCATTAGTTGTTCAAGTAATTCACGATTGGCCATGCGTCCGGCAAATGTTGAAAACCGATCATCACCACCAACACCCAACACTTCCATTACACGTGCTGCAACCGAGTCGCTAGATGCCGAAACCCCAACCCACTTTTCATCGCTGCACTGATAGACGCCGCGCGGAACTGAATACGGCAAGCCAGATCCAAGTCGGGGCTGCAACTCACCGCTGAGTTTGTACAGAGAAATGACGGGGCCCATCAACTGAAATACTGTGGTGAGCAAATTGACATCCACCACTTGACCAACACCAGAGTGCAACGCAACCATGGTTGCGAACGCTGCAGTGATGCCAGTTGCTTCGTCGGTGAGCGCAATGGCGGGCAACATTGGTGGGCCATCCGGGTCACCACTTACTGCGGCGAGCCCGGCCATTGACTCGGCGATTGATGCAAAACCTGGGCGTGTTGCGTAGGGGCCGTCTTGACCAAACCCGGAGACTCGAACGATTACAAGCTTTGGGTTGCGCGCAAGCATCATGTCTGGCGAAAGATTAAGTCGTTCGAGTGTGCCCGGTCGAAAGTTTTCGACAAGCACATGTGCTTCATCAACAAGTTGCAAAAAGATCGCGCGATCACTTTCGTCTTTGAGGTCGAGTGCAATGTTGCGCTTGTTGCGATTGACGAGTTTCCACCACAGGCCTTCTCCATCGCGGGGGTCGCGCCACGCCATACCGCGCAACGAATCACCGGTGTCTGGTCGCTCAACCTTGATGACGTCTGCACCAAAATCGGCAAGGTAACGCGCACAGTTTGGGCCAGCCAACACTGTCGAGATATCGACTACTCGAATGTCTGAAAGTGGTGGATTCAAAAACTAAAACCCTGGGCGTGATCGACGGGTCGCTGTTGAGTCATTCCACCAACGACCACTAAAACGCCATGAAGTATCGGGCGTTTCTCGCTCTGTCGCAGGCTGCACTTTTGGCCACAGCGCTTCCAATGCAGCAGCAATAGCAATCGCTTCCTGTTCGGATGGCTGCGGTGAGACACTGTGTTGCATAAATTCCTACAGCGGCATGTTGCCGTGTTTGCGGCGTGGCAATTCTTCGCGCTTCGATTGCAGCATCGACAGACCAGCGATCAACTTGATACGCGTTTCTGCTGGATCAATGACGTCGTCGATATAACCACGCTCGGCTGCTGCATAAGGGTTCGAATACTTTTCGGTGTATTCACTCACCAACTCGGCACGACGCGCCACTGGGTCGGCCGCATTTTGCAACTCGCGGCGATACACGATCTCGACTGCGCCTTGCGGGCCCATCACAGCCAACTCTGCTGTTGGCCATGCATACGCCAGGTCTGCGCCAATCGACTTTGAGTTCATGACCACATATGCACCGCCATAAGCCTTGCGTGTGATGACTTGAATGCGAGGCACTGTCGACTCACAGTATGCGTACAACAATTTGGCGCCGTGACGAATAATGCCGCCGTACTCTTGGTCGACACCAGGAAGGAAACCTGGCACGTCAACAAATGTGATGATCGGAATATTGAACGCATCGCAGGTGCGCACAAAGCGCGCAGCTTTTTCACTCGACTCGATATCGAGCACACCAGCCAAGATCATTGGCTGATTGCCAACGATGCCAACTGACTGACCATTGAGTCGCGAAAAACCGCACACAATGCTCTTTGCCCAATGCGGAAAGTATTCGAAGAATTCGCCATTGTCCATCACTTCGGTGATGACTTTCTTCATGTCGTATGGCTGGTTGGCCGACGGAGGAAGAATGGTTCGCAACGACTCACACAAACGTGTTGGGTCATCGGTGATCTCGCCAATTGGTGGCTCAGTGATGTTGTTTTGTGGCAAGAAGCTGAGCAAGAACCGCACATCTTGCAAACACGACTGCTCGTCAGCGCTTACAAAGGTGGCCACGCCGCTCTTTGATGCGTGGCTCATTGCGCCACCCAACTCTTCAAGCGTGACGTCTTCACCAGTAACAGTCTTCACAACATCTGGGCCAGTAATAAACATGTGGCTCGTTTCGCGCACCATGAAAATAAAGTCGGTCATGGCAGGCGAGTACACAGCGCCACCAGCGCATGGGCCGAGGATTACCGAAATCTGTGGGATTACGCCAGATGCCTGCACGTTGCGATGAAAGATGCCGCCATAGCTTGCGAGCGACACAACACCTTCTTGAATGCGTGCGCCTGCTCCGTCATTGAGACCAATGAGTGGCGCACCAACCTTGAGCGCCAAGTCCATCAACTTGTGAATCTTTTCAGCAAACACTTCGCCGAGTGCACCACCAAACACCGTGAAGTCTTGGCTGAAGACAAATACTTTGCGTCCGTCGATCGTGCCCCAACCCGTGATCACGCCGTCGGTGTACGGGTGCTCTTCCAGGCCAGCCGAGTGAGCGCGGTGGCGAGCCAACAAATCAAGTTCGTGAAAGCTGTCTGGATCCAGCAAAATCGCCAAGCGTTCGCGCGCGAGCAACTTGCCTTTTTCGTGTTGGCGCTCGACCGAGCGGGGTGATCCAGCGTTGTACGCCTGGTCTTTACGAGACTGCAGATCCTGCAGTTTTGCGTCCATCGAGTTGTTACTCACCTCGTCAAGATTAGCGACCGATCAACCGCCAGCAAGAGTGGTTGCAGTGGCTATTTCGGCTGGAAGCGTGGTTGTTGGTACCACGACAGATTCTGTGATGTTTATTGTCGTGGCAAGCGGGATCAATTCACCAGTTGTAGTTGCACCACTAATCTCGATCGACCAGACACCAGCAACTGGCAATGTAAATGAACCGTCACCCATCACGATTGCAGCACCTCTGCGCTTCAGGGGCACGTTGATGGCGATGCCCGCGTAGCCGATCTCGGATGGAATGAGCTTGACAACAAAATTGTTGATGCGCGACGGCTCGAGCAACTCGATGCGCATTGCATTGACGCCAGTCGTGCTTGGTGTGAGCGAAATAATTACATGGAAGCGATCATTTTTCAGGTCTTCACGAAACGCGTAGGGAACCGTTGGGCCTGCACCTGATGCACGAGCCTGTGGCGGATGCATCGGCACCATCCATGAAGTCAACCCCAGGACTAGGAGTCCAACGAGAAGTTCTGTTGACACCGCACGCCTGAGCCGCCAGGCCATCTTGCTCGTGAGTTCAGATTCTTTGGAGAGTCGTGAAGCGGTGAAATTTTTGAACATCAAACTGATCCAGATCATTGCCGAAACTACAATGAGTTTGAGCAAGTTAAGTCGGCCGTGACCAGTAGAAAAAATATTGAAACTATCGAGCAGATACACCTGCATCACGCCTGTGGCGATTGAGACGAGAATAAGCGTGACGGAGATGCGCGTAAATCCGCGAACAGCATTCAGCAAATCCGCTTCACCCGGAGCATTGAGCACCGTGCGCGAAAGCAAGAGCAATCCACCAAGCCACATGCCGATTGCGAGTGCATGGGCAATGCCAAAGATGTAGGTAAAGATCGGAACATGTTGGCCGAGTCGTGTCAGACCAAAGGTTGCCATCATCACGGTGATCAACGTGATGGCCGGGACTTGAGTGGCAGGTTCGAAAACGCGTGCTGGTTGAAATGTGACCCAGAACGAACCGACAACAAGGGCAAAACGTAAGAGCAATATCAAACCTGCCGCATCATTAAGCGCACCAAACCAACTAAACGGATTGAGCGAACCGATGAACGAGTTGTCAGAGTTGCGCATTGCAGTGATGGCAACGATGAGATACATCGTTGCTACGGCAAGCAACCATGTGATGCGAAAAAAACGCAAGCACACGCCGTAGTCAATGCCTTCTGGCCATGCGAGCGTCACAGTAAGCAAT